>DATHTZ010000552.1:0-9656 GCA_035462675.1 Nitrospiraceae bacterium
GTTCATCAGCTTGGCCTGTTCACGCAAAACCAAAATGTCGAAGGTATTGAGCCCCGAGTATTTGTAGATCAGCACGATGCCCATCAACGCCGCGACGGCAAAGGCCGAGAGAAAGAGCACTAACTTCATGGCGGCATATTCTTTACTGTTGGAACCGAAGTTGAAGATGAACCCGACCGAATCCCGCAGTTTGAGGCCTTCAGGATCCGTCATCTCGTTGTACGTTTTCGTGTGGCTTCCCCACATGCCCAACAAGAGATACATGGGGATCACGGACATTTCATAGAAGAAGAAGAGAAAGAATAGATCCAACGACATAAAGACGCCGATCGTGGCGGCGGCAAGGATGAGCAGCCAAATATAAAATTCTTTTGTCCGATCCTTGATGTGCCAGGACACGAAAATTCCTGCGAACAACAAGATACTCGATGCCAGCACGAGCGGGGTGCCGATCCCATCCACCCCGAGGTGGAGCGAGATGCCCAGTTGACGGGACCATTCGAATCGCTGGACGAATTGAAATCCCCCTTTGAGGTGGTCGTAGGCGTAGAACAGGTAGACTGAGGCGAGTAAGGAGATAAGAGCCGATCCTGCCGCAATTCCCCGCACAAGCATCGTCTGCCGGTTGGAGACGAAAATCAGGGCGATGGCACCCACGAATGGGGCAAACAGGATATAGAGCAGCGCGTAGTCAACCATACGAATTAATCCACTCTTACCGACTGTTTGGACTCAATCGACGCCACCGTCCCGTGTTCCAGTCGATCCACCAACGCCTGTACCGATCCATTCATCATTCTCAAGAAGGGCGCGGGATAGAGGCCGATCCAGAGGATCATCACCGACAAGGCCAAGGCGATAAATATTTCGCGGGGATGCAGATCGCTGATAGAGTCCTTGACGGCCTTGCCGAGCGGCCCCAGCATCGACCGCTCGTAGTACCAGAGAAAGTAGGCCGCGCTGAGGATCACGCCGGTGACTGCGATCGCACCATATATCCAATTGGCCTTGAAGGCTCCCAAGAGGGTGAGGAATTCACCGACGAAACCGCCGGTGCCGGGCAAGCCGATTCCCGCCAGCCCGAGGAACAAGAAAAAGCATGCGATCAAGGGGGTCCGTTTGGCCATGCCGCCGAATGAGCCCAGTTGGGTGCTCTGCTGCCTTGAGTAAAGGAAACCCGCGATAAAGAACAACCCGGCCGAACTGAATCCCAAGTTGATCATGGTGAGCAGGCTGCCTTGGAGCCCCTGATAGTTGAGGGCGAACAGACCGATCACCACGAACCCGAGGTGGCTGATGCTGCTGAAGGCGAGGAGCCGGCGTAAATCTTGTTGGACCAACGCCATGAGGGCTCCATAGACAATCGCCGCCAATCCCAGCGCCATGACAACTGCGACGACGGTCTGGCTTTTCGATGCGTCCGGGAGCAAGGGAATGCTAAACCGCATGAAACCGAATGTCCCGAGCTTCAGCCCCGCCAGCACCACCGCCATGCCGATCGGCCCTTCGAGGAGGGCGTCTGCAAGCCAGGTGTGGAAGGGAAACACCGGGGCCTTGAACGCGAAGCCAAGGAACAACAGCCAGAAAATGAGGACTTGTTGGTTGAACGGGATCGGAACAGAGAGCAGCTGCAATAAGTCAAACGAATAGGTCGGTTCCATATGGCGCAGCATTGCCCACTGGTGATAATTGATGTCCAGGAGGGCGATGCCAACCAACATGAAGACGCTGCCAAGCAAGGTATAGAGCACAAACTTCAACGCTGCGTAATGCCGCTCTGCTCCTCCACCCCAGAGTTTGATCAAAAAATAACTGGGGATCAGCATCAGTTCCCAGAACACGAAAAAGAGGATCAAGTCGATGGAGAGGAAGATCCCCATCGTGGTCGTCTCGAGGGCGAGGAGTGCCATCATGTAGAGCTTCACTTGATGGCGGACGGTGTCCCATGAATAGATGATGACCAGGACTGCGAGGAAGGCTGTGAGTCCAACGAAGAGGACACTGATCCCATCCACCGCGAGGTGGTAGCTGATCCCGAGGGCGGGAATCCACGGCACGTGTTCGGAAAACTGCATGGCGGCCGATTCCGGAATGAATCGTAAGAGCACGAATACGCAGAGGGCCAACTCCATGAGCGCAACCGTCAAGGCAGAAGTCCGAACCATATCCTCGTCGTCGAACAGCCATAGGACGACGGCCCCGATGACAGGGAGAAACAGAATACAGGTGAGAATAGGAAACGTTGAGGCCAACTCTTCTAACATTTCAGTGTTTTACAGTTGCATGATGAGCTGAATAATGACTGCCAACAGGAAAATCCCTGCCACAATGACGGCGGCATAATGATGGACCATCCCGCTCTGCAGTTGCCGCCACTGGCGGGCGGCCAGATGGTTCCCGTATCCGATCGCATTGAGGCCCCCATAGATCACATACTTTTCCGCCCATGTCGAACCGGCCGCAACCAAGTCGGCCAACTTCGCGACGCCGTGCACGAGGCCATCGATCACGATGCGGTCGAACCAATCGAGCAGGCGTCCCAACTTCTTGGTCGGCTCCACCCATAACAAGTCATAGAGCTCATCGACATAGTACTTGTTGAGCAAGATCCTGTAGCCCGCCTGAAATTGTGCGGCCAGGCGATCCGGTGCCGAGACATTCACACTATAAAAATAGTGCGCGAGGCCCCAGCCCAGCAACGCAATGCCCGTGGCAACCATCATGAGCATGAGCACGAGTCCGGTGCTCACGTCATGCTCCCCTGCCAGGCCCGCGACCGGTGCAAGGAATTGATGGAGCCAGCCATGTTCAGGGGGAAATCCCACAAACCCACCGAGAATGGACAGCACGCCTAACACCATGAGCGGACCGACCATGACCATCGGAGACTCATGGACATGTTCTTCCGTATGATGGTCCATGCGAGACGTGCCATAAAAGGTCAGATAGATCAGACGGAACATATAGAAGGAGGTCAAGAGCGCGCCGACAGCGGCCATGCCATACAGTAGATAGTAGTGATGTGTGAAGGCATGGGCGAGAATTTCATCTTTGCTCCAGAAGCCTGCCAATGGCGGAATGCCTGCAATAGCAATCGTGCCTATGAGAAACAGTCGATAGGTCCATGGGATTTTCGCGCTGAGGCCGCCCATCTTTCGAATATCTTGCTCGCCTGAGAGCGCGTGGATCACCGATCCAGCCGTGAGAAACAAGAGGGCCTTGAAGAAGGCATGTGTCATGAGGTGGAAGATGGCAGCGGTGTAGGCCCCGATTCCACACCCGAGAAACATGTATCCGAGCTGGCTTACCGTGGAATAGGCCAGAACGCGCTTGATGTCCGTTTGTACGAGGCCGATGGTAGCGGCAAACAACGCTGTGAGTCCGCCGATGATGCCCACGATCGCCATGGCCGTGGGCGACAAATCGAAAATGGCATGATTCCGCACGATCATGTAGACCCCGGCCGTCACCATCGTTGCCGCGTGGATGAGAGCGCTGACGGGTGTCGGACCCTCCATCGCATCGGGAAGCCAGGTGTAGAGAGGGAGCTGGGCAGATTTGCCGACTGCTCCGACGAGGAGGCAGAGCGCAATCGCAGTGGCCATCTCAGGAGAAAGCTGGCCGACCTGGGCAAAAACTTTCGTATAGTCGAGCGTCTTAAAATTGACAAAGATGAGGAAGATAGCCAGAAGGAAGCCCGCGTCGCCAATGCGGTTCACCACAAAGGCTTTCGAGGCGGCCTTCGCAGCAGAGACTTTGTCGTAGTAGTAACCGATCAGCAGATAGGAACAGAGTCCCACCCCTTCCCAGCCGATGAAGAGCACCACATAGTTGTTCCCCATCACGAGGAGTAACATGGAGACCATGAAGAGGTTCATGTAGGTGAAGAATCGCGTGAACCCACTTTCCCCGCTCATGTAGCCGACGGAGTAGACGTGGATCAGCAGCCCGACTCCCGTGACGACGAACAGCATGACGCAGGTGAGAGGATCGACGAGATAGGCCAGATTGATGGTGAGATCGCCGCCGAAGATCCACTGATAGGCGATGACTTCATGGGGCGTCCCGGTTCGTACAATGTCGGCAAATACGCCGATCGTGCAGAGAAACGACAATCCCACCGATCCCCACGCAAGCCGATGCGCGACATCGTGGGAATACCGTCTGCCGACGAGCCCGTTCAGGATCACGGCCAGCAAAGGAAACAGCGGAATGAGCTTGATAAGCAGATCCGTCACGTTACCACTTTAAGAAGTTCATTTCGTCCACGTTCGTGGAGATCTTTCCACGGAACACGACGATGATGATGGCCAGTCCGATGGCCGCTTCCCCGGCGGCAATGGCGATGATAAAGAGGGCCACCAGTTGGCCCGCCATGGATTCCAGGTAATGGGAGAAGGCGATGAGGTTAATGTTCGCCGCGTTCAACATGATCTCGACAGACATCAGCACGATGATGAAGTTCCGTCTAATTAAGACGCCGAGCAGGCCAGTGATAAAGAGCGCGGCACTGACGGCGACATATGCGCTGAGTGGAATCATAGTGACCCGTAAGGCATGAGGCGTGAGGCGTGAGACGCGCGAACCTTAGTCTTTTCCGCTGTCGCTGGCTCCTTCACGTCTGACCCCTTACGCCTTACGTTCTCGGTTGGCCGATTTCGGCGTTTTTGCCAGCACGATCGCTCCAATGACAGCGCCCAGAAGGAATACCCCGACGATTTCGAATTGCAACAGATACTCACTAAACATCTTGATCCCAACCGCGTGAGTATCGCCGTTCTCAAGTATCGCTTCGGTCGTCGCATCGCCCTTTGTGCCTCCGAAGGGTGAACGGACCAGGATGGCCAACACGTACAATGATCCGATGGCTGCCGGAGCCAGAAAGTATAGGTATGAGGAGTGGAAGTACCGGTCGTCGGTCTTCAAGTTCATGAGCATCAGGACGAAGAGATACAAGACGAGGATTGCACCAGCGTAGACGATGATCTGTACGGCCCAGAGGAACTCGGCATTGAGGAGAATGAAGAGTCCGGAGACATGGACCAACAGAGCCAGAAGCGCCAGACCGCAATGCACCGGGTGCTTGAGCGCGACGGTCAAGACACCCGAAGCAATACTGGCCAGGGCGAAATAGGCAAAAAAGACCAAAACCATCGATTGCTTAGCTCAGATGCTTGGGTGGTGGTTGGGTCGACTTGAGTACCGATTGCGGGAAGTAATACCGATATTCCCGACTTTCCTCAACGTTTTTTTCCTGATTGTGCGCGTACAGGTATTTTTTCGCATCGTCGAGATGACGCTCGCCGATTTCGTACAGCCGCTTCTTGTCGAACAGCAAGGTGCGTTTATCGTGGGTCGAGAACTCGTACATTTTCGTCATCGCCAGTGCATTGACGGGGCACGCCTCGACACAGTAGCCGCAAAAGACGCACTTTGTAATGTCGATGTAAAACTCGCTGGCATATCGCTGTAGCGGACGCTCCGGATCTTCCAAGCTGATGACTTTGATGCAGCGGGATGGACAGGCAGCTTCGCAGAGATCACAACCGACACAACGTTCTTGGTGATCGTCATAACGTAAGAGCGCAAGTGCCCCCCGATGGGTGTCAGGAATGGTTCGCTGTTCCCGTGGATACTGGAACGTGATGGGTTTGTGGAACATGTGTTTGAACGTCACCTTCATGGCGTCCCAGATCTCGTAAAATAATGCGGCCTGGAGGATTTGCTTTGTCAGTGCGGCAACACGCATGTGCGTTTCCTTCTCCCTCTTATGCCTTTTCGATCGTCACGCGAGTCTGCTTGAACGTCGGGACTCCGGTCGTCGGATCGACGTGGACCAACATCAAGTCTTTCACCGGCGGCTCATTGAAATGCTCCGGGAAGAAACAGGTCTGTGGGGCGACGGATTGATCGGACTGCGCTGCCAATAGCATCGAACCGTGGTCCGACGTGAGACGCACTGTCGCCCCCTCACCCACTGCAAGTCGTTCCATATCTTGGGGGTTCATCCTGAGACGCCCGGTATTGGGGGCGATCGTGATGAGGCCGATGGCTTCGGTAGACAGCTTACCGGAATGATACAGGACCTGTCCCATCAGCAACGCGAAGGGCCGCCGGTCCTTGGAGTCTGATGGAGCGGAGGCTCGATAGCGCTCCACCACATCCTTGGTGTAGCCGTTTGAGAGATAGTGGTCCATCGCCGGCACAACCTTGCGTGGCTGCCCGAGGTTGTAGTATCCAGGCAGCAACTTCATGATCTCGGCTTGAATATCGTTCGAGGATTCGTATTCCCATTGACAACCCAGCGCGTTGGCCAGTGCCGTCATGATGTGCCAATCCGGCAAACTTTCCCCAATTGGATCGATGGCTTCACGGACACGCAGGACTCGGCCTTCCAGATTGGTAAAGCTGCCGTCCTTTTCCGCAGAGGTACAAGCCGGTAGTACCGCGTGTGCCATCCGCGCAGTTTCTGTCAGAAACGGATCCTGGACGACCAGTAACTCGAGCCGATCCAGCGCAGCGCGGACATCCATCGATGCGGGTAACGTGGCGAGTGGATTTTCTCCGATCACATAGAGGGCACGGATCTGGCCGCTCCTGCAACGCTTCAGAATCTCGACGAGATTCGCCCCTGAGCCGGCCGCTGGAAGCGTGACGTCCCAGGCTTTGGCAAAGCGATCTCGAGCCGTTTGGTCGTTGAACGAGACTTGACCGGGGAGGAATTCAGGCGCGGCACCCATGTCCACGGCGCCCTGCTCGTTCGGCTCTTCCGTCACTGTATTCACTCCGCAGCCTGGTTGGCCCAACTTGCCGGTGATCCAGGCGAGGTCGATCAGTTTCAAGACGTTCTGATACCCATCGGGTCGGCGGACAATGCCTTCAGCGCAGAGGATGATGGAGCGGGAGGCTTCTGCGAAGATTGTCGCAGTATCTTTCAACGATTCGACCGACATGCCGGTCTGGGCCGCCACCTGTTCCAACGAGACGTGGGCCACGGCGCCCTTCAGGGCTTCGAAGGCTTGCGGATGTTTCTTAATGCTGTCTTCGTCGATCAAATCCAGTTCCAGGGTAGCCTTCACGAGTCCGTCGATCACAAGCCCTTCCGTTCCTGGCGCGATCAGGACTGGATGGGATGCGAGTTTGGCCATGTTTGTGACGGCAGAATCGATGACCACGACTTGTGCCTTATAGACGCGAATCGCTTCTTTGATGCGCACAGCCGTGAGCGGATTGGTCTCCGTGATGTTGGAGCCGATGAGGATGACAGCTTTAGCTTTGGTCAGGTCCTCCCAGTCGTTCGGGCTCCGCCCAACCCCCAACGCATGCCGGGAGGCATGGATGAAGTTGAGATGACCGTAGCGCGCGCTGCTGTCGAGATGATTGGTCTGGAACCCCGCACGCATGAGTTTCTGGAAGAGGTACAGCTCTTCGTTGGTGCAGCGGGCAGTGATCAGGCCGGCAATCGCGTCGGGTCCGTGCTTGCGTCGGATCTCGGAGAACCGATCCACCACCTGATGCATGGTTTCGAGCCAGGGGGTTTCGACGAGTTGATTGCCTTTACGAAGGAGGGGTTGCTTGAGACGTGCGGCACTATCGATGTACTCGAACCCAAACCGCCCCCGTACACAGAGCCCGCCATGCCCCTTTGCCGTCTCAGCCCGGTCACCCCATTTGTTTTTCCAGGACAGTGGCGAGGTCACGCGGACGACTTCAGCGTCCTTGGTCTCAAGGTACATCTGGCAGCCGTCCCCGCAGTAGTTACACGTCGTCGTGGTTTTCTTCATCTGCCACGGCTTATATAAGTATTTAGAGAACTTGTTTGTAATGGCGCCGACCGGGCAGACTGCGAGGCAGTCTCCGCAGAACTCACAGGACAGTGCGAGGTCCCCCTTCGGCACGACTTGATTGAATCCACCCTTCTTCATGAACTGGAGAGCGTCGATCATCAATACGTCTTTACATACATTGATACATTCCGCGCAGGCAATGCAGCGGTTCATATTAAAGTCGAGTACCGGGCTGCGCGTATCTTCCGGAATAAATTTCTGTTTCGCGTTGGCCAGGTTGGTGACTCCGTGCCGAAAGGCCATGTCTTGCAGTTCGCAGTGGCCGTCGGCGTCGCAGACCGGGCAGTCGAGGGGATGGACCGAGAGATGTTTTTCCACTGCTTTCTTTCGGGCTTGAAAGAGCTCGTCTCCCTCGGTTTTGATGATCATGCCGGCTGCCGCTTTGGCGGTACAAGACCGGACGGGCGCTTTTTTGCCTTCCTGCGTGACCAAACACATGCCGCAGGAACCGAAGGGGTCGAAGGTATAGTGGTAGCACATGGCCGGGATGATCTTGCCGGTACTTGATATCACATCGTAGAGCGAGACCCCGCTCTTTGCCGTCACGGATTTCCCATCGATCGAGAGTTCGATCGTGACGGTTTCTGCGTCAGGATTGGTTGCTGGCTTCAGTCCCATATTGCCTCAATGTTGAATGGTGAATTGTGAATGTTGAATTGAAGAGCCTTCTCTCCATTCATCATTTAACATTCAACATTCCAAATTCCCTTCTCATCGGTCGCACTCCCCCATCACAATGTCGTAGGTTCCGAAGATCGTGACCGCATCGGAAATCATGTACCCTCTGGACATATGGTCGAACGCGCCCATGTGAATAAACGAAGGGGCGCGAATTTTCAAGCGGTAGGGTTTCCCGCCGCCGGTACTGACGATGTAGAATCCCAGTTCCCCCTTGTGCGCTTCGGTTCCGCAATAGATCTCTCCCCGAGGGGCGTCGAAGCCTTGCGAGAACAACTTGAATTGCTGGATCATGGATTCCAGATTCGTAAAGACTCGTTGCTTCGGCGGCAACGTAACACTGGGTACATCGGCCATAATGGGGCCATCTTGCATCTGCTCCAGGCATTGCCGGATGATTTTCACGCTCTCGTAGAGCTCCTGGACGCGGATCCAGTACCGATCGTAAGTGTCGCCGTTCTTGCCGAGCGGCACGCTGAATTCGCATTTCGGATAGGCCGAATAGGGCTGGGCTTTACGGAGGTCGTAGTCGACACCGGAGCCTCGGAGCGTCGGCCCGCTCAGGCCGAAACTCACGGCGTCTTCTGCCGAGATGATGGCCACTCCCTTGGTCCGCCCGACCCAAATCCGGTTTGTCTCCAGGAAGACCTTGTACTCGTCGATTTTTGGCGGAAAGTAGTCCAGAAACTGCTTTAGTTTATCAAGCAACGCGGGAGTGAAGTCCCGCTCAACTCCGCCGATGCGATACCAGCTGGTGGTGAGACGCGCGCCGCAGAGTTCATCGAACCAGTCCATTAGAATTTCTCGATCACGGAAACAATAGAAAAAGACGGTCATGGCTCCGATGTCGAGCGCCTGGGTCCCGAGCCAAAATTGATGGCCGATGATCCGTTGGACCTCTGCCACAATCGTGCGCAGGTACTCTGCACGGTCTGGCACGGTAATATTCATCAGTTTTTCGACCGCGCGGCAGTATGCAAAATTGTTATACATCGCGCAGACATAATCCAGCCGGTCGGTGTGGGGAATAAATTGGTGATAGGTTCCGTCCTCCGCAAGCTTCTCCACACCACGATGCAGATATCCCAATACGGGGGTAGACTTGACGAGGCGTTCCCCTTCCAACTCAAG
>DATHTZ010000553.1:0-5409 GCA_035462675.1 Nitrospiraceae bacterium
CTCGATCAGGCACTTCGGGCGATGTTGCGTGACCTGCCACAGCCGTTTTCCGACCCCGGCTGCAAGGATGATGGCTTTCATGCTGTGCCGCATATTCGTTCGAACGCATCGAGGAATCCATCCAACTCCGTCTCGGTCATGGCGCCCATGTTCGCGACGCGAAAGATTTTGCTCTGAAGTTGGCCTTGGCCCGCATAGATCACATACCCCTGTTCTTTCAGCCGATCGTGCAATGACGGATAGGTCACACCTTCGGGAAGGTAATAGGCCGTAATCGTGTTCGATAGTTTGTCCGGAGTCAGGAGCGGCTTCACGCCGAGTTTCGCCATACGGTCTCGGATCAAGGTTGCGACCTTCTTATACCGTAGAATTAGTTTGGCGATCCCTTCTTCCATCAGTTCATTCAAGGCTTCGTCGAACGCATAATAGACTTGCACCGCCGGCGTGAATGGAATCGTCCCGAGGCCCTGATCATCCACATATTGCGTAATGTGGAGATAGATCGATCGTCTAGGGTAGCCACGCATCCGCTCTAGAAATCCTTTGCGCACAAGCACGAAAGACAACCCTGGAAATCCCTGAATACATTTTCCAGACGTGCCAGCCACCATATAGATGTGGGACCCGGCGATATCCAATGGTTCGCCTGCCAAAGCACTCACGGCATCGAGGATGAACACGCGGTTCTGGCTATCGACGACATCCGCGATCTCCTTGACCGGATTGATAAGCCCTGTGGTTGTCTCGTGATGGACCATGGCGACCACATGCGCTTCCGGATGTTGTCGTAGTGCGAGTCGCAACCGTTCAGGGTCCGGCCTTGTCGTCCAATCGTATTTAAGCTCGGACACGCCCAGACGATAGAGGCCGACCATCTGGGAAATGCGTTCGCCATATACGCCGTTGTTCAGCACCAGCATCCGTCTGCCGGGTGGGAGCGCCGACATCACGGCGGACTCGACTGCCGCAGTACCCGATCCAGTCAAGACCACCGCGGCATAATCCGCTTCCGCCCCCGGCACAAAGAGCTTCAGCAGCTTCGCCTGAATTCCGTGCAAGAGTTCGGTAAATTCCGATTCCCGATGGCAGACATCCGGACGCACCAGTGCCTGCCGCACCCGTTCCGACACGTTGACCGGCCCTGGATTCAATAAGATCATTTCGTCTTTCTTCCCCTTGCCCCGTACGCCTTACCCCTGACGGGTTACTTGATAGCCTGCATGAATCGCTTCGTAATGTCCGGCGGATCGAGCATCACGCGCCCGGCATCTTCCACCATCTCGTTGATTTTCACCAGCAGCATGCTCGGCCCTTCTTTCTTCAGCATGTCTTTGAACTCATAGACGAGATCTTCGCGTTCCCGAACCCGTTCGACGTGCACATACCCGGCCGCCTTCGCCACCTTCTCAAGCGGGACCACGTTGGAGATCGTCGGCTGATTTCCGGTCGTGCCGTAGACTTCGTTGTCGAACACCACATGAATGAAGTTTTTCGGCTTCAGCGCCCCTACAGTCGCAAGCGTTCCCATACCCATGAGGACGTTCCCGTCGCCGTCGAAGACGATCACTTGTTTCTTAGGCTTCGACAAGGCGACACCCAGTGCAATTGCTGCTGCCGATCCCATTGACCCGATCATATAGAAATGAGTAGGCCGGTCGGCAATCTTTTGCGCCTCGCGGGACGGAAATCCATTACAAATAATGACGGGCTCGTCGGTGAGCAATTCCAACAATGCGGCCATCGCCATGGCACGACTCTGCATCGTGCCTTCTTCCGGCCTCATGGATGCAACCCCTTCACGACACCCTTTGTGAGATTCAGTGCTACGGGAATCCGTCTCTTCATAAACGTCTCGGCCACCCACTTCAGATCGTCGATGGCCGTCTTTTCCGTCAGCGTCCGATGAGGAATTTTCATCGTATCGAGAAACTGCGGCATGACTTCACCCATCACGAGATGCTCCGGCGCATCTTTGCCTCCTTGACCACGCCAGGACACAATCAAGATGCAGGGCTGCCGATAGATATAGTTGAGAGAGATGAGTGTATTCAGTGATGTTCCTAGCCCGGAGTTCTGCATCAAGACGGCAGGGATCTTGCCGGCCATATAGGCTCCAGCGGCCATGGCCACCGCTTCATCCTCCCGAACGGCCGGGGTGTAAAGACGCCGCCCCATCAACTCGGCAATAATGCCGCCCAGGATCGAATCCGGAACCCCTGTAAAGAAATCTACCCCGATATCTTGCAAGGCTTGGACGAACACATCGCTTTCAATCATCTGGTCGATTCCTCGGTTCTCTGTACATTGAAAAACGCGCGCATTATAAGCTATGCCTTTGGGCATTCTCAACAAAACTGCGGGAGTTGCGCCATACGATCGGCCATGGTAGCGTTCGGACATGATCGAACGACAGAGACATCATGCGGGCCGCTACCTTGCCCTGCTGGGCCTCCTGCTCTGTTTGAGCCTCCCTGTCCTCGCCCATGCGGTACCCATGGTGAACGATCCGAAAGGTTTTCAGACCCTGGCCTGGGGTGCAACCCTGACCACGCGGCCGGACTTGGAAATCGCCAAGGCAGGCCCGCATGTGAACGAATACCGATTGAGAGACGGCTCGCCATCATATGCCGGAGTTCCGGTCGAGAGCCTTCATTTCTTATCGGTCGACGAGCAATTCGCCCGCGTGACCATTCACTATCAGGGTGAAGACCGGCACAAACAGATCCTCGCCTATCTGGAGCGAGAATTCGGTTCCCTTGAGCGCGTTCCAGGACAGATGATGCGGGGTCTCAATCAGCAGTACACGTGGCGCGGGACCGACACCGAAATCAACGTGACGTACCATGCAAACACGGAGCGGGGATTCATTTTTATCGACAGCCGCACCCTCGCCCCTCGGTTCAACGACCGTATAACCGATTCAGCAGAGTAACATGCCTTGCCGCCCACGCACAGACCGCTGGATCCGCCGCACCTTCCTCATCGGTCTTTTCCTCTCGCTTATCTTGCAGGGCACCCCGGCATCAGCCGTGCCGATGCAGAACGACCCAAACGGATTCGAAGGGATCCCCTGGGGCGCGACGTTTTCAGAAACCGATACTTTCGTGAAAGTCGAGGACACCGGACGGTCTCAAACCTATGAGCTGAAGGTCGCGGCTCCTTCGCTTGGCACAGTGCGGGTTGAGTCCGTGCGGTTCGTCACGTCCGAAGGCAAGTTTGCGCGTGTCACTGTCCGCTACCAAGGCAAGGCGACCCACGACCAGATTCTTGTCTATCTCCAATCCCTCTACGGTCCGCTCGACCGGACACCGGGACAGATCGCCGGTGGTTCCGTCAAATTCTTTAGCTGGACAGGATTCGAAACTGATGTGAACCTCCGGTACGAAACCGGCACCGATCGTGGCATCATCTTTTTCGAGAGCCAGGAACTCCGCCGAAAAATGACCGACAGCAATTCAGCCACTGTATTTTGATCGTCGTTACCCCCCCCCTCCTTCTGGTGGGGCCTATATCCCCTCTCTTTAGGGATTGTTGAAATTCTTGAATGCGGTATCCTCACACTGTCGCGAGGGATAGAGAAACCTCGGCGCAACTACTGTGGAGGTACCGATGAAGCTGAGCCACCCCATTCTCAAGATCAACACCCAGAAAGCCCATTCGCTCTTGGATCGGCGCTATGCCGAGCGGGTTCCAATTCGATACCGAATCAACTACTTCGGAGGAGAAGGCGCACGAATCGTCACAGGAGAGGGAGCATTGAAAGACCTTTCCAAAACCGGCTGCAAGATATTAGGCGTGGCCACGAGTCCGCTAGGTAGCCGTCTCACACTGCTCCTAGATCTTGAGGATGGACAAGCCCCGATGCGTCTCACCGACGTCCTCGTCTCCTGGGTCGCCAGAGACTCGTTTGCCGTCAAATTCCCCAAACTGTTGCCAGAAGAAAGAAAGCGGTTGCAAGACGTGATCTGGAAAAATATCAGAGTGTCTTCCTTAGACGATCGACGAACGGCATTCCGTATCATCTAATAAGCGTCGATCCAATGTCACGGAGGAAACCATGCGTCCTGACACCGCCACAGCCGCTGAATTCTCCGGTCAATCCGAGCGTCGACATGGCAGCCGTACTCCGACACTCTTCTCATTGCTCTACTCCTGTATGGATTCCGGCCAGATGCTGATCGGTGACGGCGCCGTCACTGATCTCTCATCAAGCGGAATCGGCATTCGCGGGAATCAGTCGGTTACACCCGGCATGGAAATGACTCTCTTTATTGACCTTCCTGGAATGGAGGAGCCATTCTGCATTACTCAGAGTCGAGTCTCTTGGGTTGAAGGATGTCGATTTGGGGTGAAGATGGAGACCCTGACGTTGGAAGAGAAGAATCATCTGCGATTCTACTTGTGAACTCGCGTCATGCCCTCAGACTGTGACAGCGGCACCTGAGGCTCAACACGAACAAGGAGGGCCATCGTGAAACGAGCACCGGTCGCATTTGGCGGGCTTCAGCCTGTGGGAGAAGCGGTCAATCGGAGGCAAGACCCCCGGCCCTCGATAGAGTTCGGATTGATGTACTCAGCGCAAGAGCCTTCCGGCGAGGTTCTCATGGGCGATGGCATGGTCACGGATCTCTCGCCTACGGGATTGGGCATTCGTGGCAACGCCTCGGTCACGCCGGGAAAAGAACTCACGATTTTTCTCTATCTCCCCGACGGGCAAGACCCGTTGTTCGTGATGGAAACGAGGGTGGCGTGGGCCTCAGGACGTCGGTTCGGAGTCGAAATCCTTAAAATGAACCTGCGTGAACGCAACCGACTCCGATACTTCCTGCGCTCGAATTTTGCACATTCCGAATAGGCCGCCAGCCTGCGGCGAGGAAGGGCCAATGACCAGACGATAACGGACAAACACCTGCCTGGCGACCCAGCCCTCAGTTTAGGCTGCAGAGAGCAGAATGGCTCAGCGGATTCCGGTTTAAATCAAGATTTGCCTTCAGCAACAAATGCCTTCCATTACCTTAGCGATGGAGCGGGCCTTGACCTGTCCGAGGGCGGGTGCAAAATCTGCCGCGCATTGGTCATGCCCATGGTAAGTTTCTGGGACCTCGACCTGACGATCCTCAAGACATCGGAAAACGAATACGGAAACGAATTCCTTCTCGTCACGGCACGAGAGAGAAAAAGATGACGCCATTTCATCTGGAAGCGCACGAACCGCTTCCAACTCAAGGGCAGGCTTCCCTTATTTACCCTTGTTGACTGTTCAAGCCTACGACGGCTATGTCTAAAGTTCCTGCCCTAGGAGCCAGGAGTAATTATCTGAGCAGGCTATGATACTTCTTCCATTTCGCCCCCCCTAGTCTGTCAGAGGCCTTCGCTATAAGCTAGCCGATTCCACCACTTGTGCCGAAC
>DATHTZ010000554.1:0-7037 GCA_035462675.1 Nitrospiraceae bacterium
GGGCTTAGGGCCTTTCGCGAGCAGGGGCTCCAACGACAGCCCCTGCACGGGCGTCAACGCATCAAGTAGGGTGTCCCGCAATACCGTCTGCACCCGACCGGGCTGTGAAGCATCGGTACCTTGAAGCTGTTTCTTGAGGCGCTCCATCACGCGCTCCACGACGCGGGCACCGAGATCGGAGGCCATGAGGGCCGCTTCGAATTCCTCCATGAGGGCAGGATCCGCCGAGCGGCCAAGCAGCCTATCCAAAGAGCCGCGTACGACGTCGCGCGTTTTGGTGAGCCCGTCACTGAGTCGCTGCAGCCATCCCATCGATCTACTCGTGATACATGATATAAAATGCGTTCCTCGACTTGGCTCGTGATGGTGAGCCTGTTGAACCGTGACACGTTCGATTCGCCCGTTTCGGCAACTTCGCGATCGACCGCAGTATCATCCGTTCACGACGATACATCCGACGCGCTTCTTTCTCGCCCCGCTCATGATCGTACCCACTGAGATGCAGAATACCATGGACCAGCAAGCAGGCGAGCTCCTCCTCCAAGGACCGTCCAGCCTCTATCGCCTGTCGCCATGCCGTGGGCACCGAGATCACCACATCGCCCAGCATATCCGGCGTGAGGCGTGAGGCGTGAGGCGCGCAGGCTTCCCGCATGGCAAAGGCCAACACGTCGGTCGTGCGATCATGGCCCCGATACCGACGATTGAGACCCCGCATCCGCTGATCACCCACGAACAGGATGCCCAACTCCGCCGACGGTTCCCCAACATCGGCAAGAATCGCCTGTGCCGATCGTTCCAGACGCGCCTGATTAAACGTGAAACGTCGAACCTGACTCTGCATGTAGACAGGCATTAATGCGACTGGCCCCAAGAATCCGTGAGCGGCGAGGAAGGAGTGGCAGGCTTCGGCTGTTTATTTTGCGACACCGGCGACGGTCGACGTCCCGCCGTGCCAGCGAGGGAGACGGAAGACTGAGCGGGGCTCTGATGTTGATCATAGGCTTTGATAATGTCCTGCACCAACTTATGACGGACCACGTCCCGTTCGTCGAAGTAGACGAATTCAATGCCCTCGACGTCGCGCAGAATTTCCCGCACCTCGATCAGGCCGGAGACCCGTTCAGGCGGCAGATCAACCTGAGTAATATCACCAGTGACGACCACCTTGGAGTGGAAGCCAAGTCGCGTGAGAAACATCTTCATTTGCTCCGCCGTGGCATTCTGCGCTTCGTCGAGAATGACGAACGAATCGTTCAATGTGCGGCCTCGCATAAACCCGAGCGGCGCAATCTCAATATCGCCCCGTTCAATCGCACGCGAGGCCCGCTCCATATCCATCATGTCGAACAGCGCGTCGTACAGAGGGCGGAGATAGGGATTCACTTTGGCGTACATATCGCCCGGCAGGAATCCGAGCTTCTCGCCCGCTTCAACAGCCGGACGCGCCAGAATGATACGGCTCACTTCTTTCTTCAGCAATGCGCTCACCGCCATGGCCATTGCCAAATAGGTCTTGCCTGTACCTGCAGGGCCGATGCCAATGACGATGTCGTGCGTCTCGATGGCTTCAATATAGGCTTTTTGCGTCGGCGTCTTCGGCGCGACGAAACGTTTCTTGGTGACGATCGTCGCCGCAGTGGTGAGGAGTTCTTTGATCGGAGTCTCCGGACTATACCGGAGCGCACTCAACGCGTGGGTAATGTCGTCCGGCTGGAGGACCATCCCATCGTTAGCGAGGGTGGCGAGTTCTGTAAGCACACGTTCCGCATGGCGGGTGGCATCTGCCGTACCGTCGAGGGTGAGCTCTTCTCCGCGCGCCGACAGGCGCACACCGAGGTCTTCTTCGATCAGCTTGAGATGCCGATCGTGCTGACCGAACAAAACGGCAGTATTGGTGCCTTCTCGTAGTTTGAGCTTACGCACGCGGAGTTCTTTCCCCCTGCCTCCTCGCATGAGTATACGCTATCTTAGCAGGCATGGAAAATACTGACAAGCAGTGGAAGAAGACGTGGCAGAAGAAGCGCACGTGTGGAGTAGAACTACGAGGCCTTCGGAGCGGGGAAGGAAAGGGTGAACTCCTGAAATGAGGATCCGCCTCGATCGTCAAGTGCCAGCACTCGCACGTGATAGTTGCCTGACATATCGATGGGAACCGACCATTGGACATGACCTGTCTGTTCGTTGATGGTCATTCCCGGTGGAGCCACCTCCAGTTTGTACGTGACCGAATCGCCTTCACCGTCCACGGCCCGAGCACGATACTCAAAATGACCTTCTTTACTCACCTGCACCGAAGGAGTCGTCGTGAACTGTGGGGGGCTATTAGACAATGTGAGAGGTTCCGAGAAGGTCTCCAGCCCCTTGCTTTCCTTATCGGAAGCAACGATGGAAACAACCAAGACATCGCCTCGGTTCCACTGCTCAACGACAAGCTGATTCTGGCTATCACCTTCGGCCACGACTTTGTCGTTCCGCCACCACTTCACGATGTAGTGGATTTCATCTTGATCGGCATCCCACAGATCGACCACCGCCCGCACCCTATCCCCAGGCTTGACTTCACTCGGTTCCAGGGTCAGCGCCTTCACAACCGGCGGCGTATTCCCCACGAGAACCACCCGGCTCCGCAAAGGTAACCCGTCGTGAATCCCATCATTCGGAGTCGCCTCTACCGAGACCTTGTCCCCTCGCTTGAGTTGATCAGGATGAAAGGTTGCGTCAGACTGATTGGGGACTGCTGACTCGTTGACGAGCCAACGAAATCGAACCGTCACTGGATCGCGTTCTGGATCCTCCGTCTCGACTCGCACGGTCACTGGCCTATCGAGCCGGATCGACTCCTGAACGATTTCAATCAACTTGACCACCGGGGGACGGTTGCCGTCTCGCCCGGATTGCCCCTGCTGATCTCCGTTGGAGGAAACACCGAGGTCGCAGGCCGAAGAATACAGACTCACGGCAGCCAGAAAGCCCAGGGCCGTCCACGAGAATCCCCGTTGGGAGAGGGGACGATCAGAATACGTATCAACGGTTTTCATGATTAGAAAGAGGACCGGGGGAGAGGCCCCATGGCCTCCCCCCATTCAGCCCAAGACAAGAACAGACAAGGCTCTGCGGGCTCACCCTCGTTCCTGTATCCAACTGATGTACTGACTCCATGCCGAAGTGGACGGCCGCACGCAGGGTTTAGCGACATTACCGCCACCCATTTGAATGGCACCGGTTACACCACCCGCGCAACCGGTCGTGCTCCCAGCTGTATTGTTCGCATCGTTCGCACCGATGCTGCTGAGGCCGGTTCCTACGTTGCCGCTACCCGCCCGACCGATTTGCATCGACATCTGTGACGCTAACCCGTCACCGAGCGTGATCTTGTTGAGAATGTTAGTCGTCCCGGAGGCTGGGGCAGCTGTCCCGATGATCGGAGACGTATATGCCGTTCCGGTCTTGTAGAACAGCGCGTAGAGATAACTCGTCCCGGTCGACGCACAGACGTCGTTTGTCGGTAGGAAGCTGGGGAAGAAGACCGTCCCACCGATGAGCGTAGGGTTAGACACCGACCGTTCCCCGGCCGGCATGGCGATGTACCATCCATCTTTACTCGCCACGAGGCCGACCATGGACGTCGCAGTCCCATTGTTGAATGTGGTCACTGCTGTATTCGTGGGATCCGTCACTTGATTGGTGCCTGTAGCACAGACCAAGCACACCACCGCATTCGTCACATTCACCAATTGATCGCTCACACAGTTGCCAAGCGAAGCTGTCTCATCGCAGCTGGTATTCATGGCCTTGTCCTTCACCCCGAACAGATACTGCGTGCTGGTATCGACCTTGTCGCTGTTACTCAAGTAGCGACCCGATCCGTAAAAAACCCAGATGTTGTTTGCATCGTCCGAAGTAACAGTCGGCGCCGCCGTAATCGGTCCGACCTTCGTCGTACCGGCGAAGGTATTGGTGACCTCCGACGGGGATCGAGTGGGCCCGGTCACGTTGATGCCCCATGTTGCAGTACTGCAGGGACTCGTCGTACAGCCCCCAGTCTTAAGCCGTTCCAGTTTTCCAGCCCAGGTAGCGGTGCCGTCGTTGATCGCACGACCCGCATAGGCCACATCCACCCGGAAGTCCAAGTCGCGGTCTAACGTGATGATATGGCCCATGAACGAGTTATATTTGGTAACCGATGGGGTTACCTTATCGTAGACATCGAAGGTCGTGACATAGGAAGCATTGTTAGTGGTATCGCCGTTGTTCCGAGGTCCTTTGTCCATCTTCACGGCATACATCCTTGACGTTTGTACAGGGGTCGAAGGCATCGAGGCATCATAGCCATTCGGCCCAGACCCAAACAGCGTAAACCACTGGGCGTCCGCATTGCTGGTATTGGGCCCGGGTGGATTTACGCGGACCACTGCCGGATAACTGGTCGTGAGCCCCAAGTTCGCATCCGTAAAGGACCAGAGCAGTTTCGGATCCTGCTCCGGATCGGTCACGTCCAGCACAAAATAGGCGCTATAGAACTTCCGATTCGTCCCACTCACGTTGAACGACATTTCCGGCGCGCTCCCGCTGGGGCAGTTGCCACAGCTGCCTCCCATCCGGAACCCGCCGATGAGGATCGTGCCATATCCTCCCGGGTGGGTCACACCGGTCTGGCCATCGATACACTTTCCAGCTACTGGACCAGCCGGCACACCAACTCCGCCTCCTTCGCAGAAAATGGCGACATCCGTCACCTTCGGCTTCAAGTCGACATAATAGACATGTGAATAGTCTTCACGCACCAGCCATTCCAGTTGGGGCAGGAGCTGAAAGGGGACGAAGGCCCACATTTCTGCGCCCAACTTCTTTCCGGATGAATTGTCGGTCGGATTTTTCGTGAACCAACCATGCTCGACGTCGGGAGTCGTGGAATCGTCTCCCTTATGATAATAGCCTCCGTTAAAGGCATGGAGCATCCCATCGTTTGCCCCGACATAGACCATCTCACGACGAGAACGCCACATTTGATAATAGGCCCGATAGCCGGCGTCGCCATAAATGACGTCGTAGCGTTCACGCGGCGCGGCCACGACTGTTGGAGTTGAATTGATGGGATCTCCATATTTCCATGTCTTATACACTGCGCTACCCGAATAGGTTTGGGACTGCCGATAGCGTAACGACTGTTGCTCTGTGCACACGGTCGGTTCGCAGCCACGTACGAAATTGATGATCTCGGTGGCCGTGAACGCCGAGCTGCCGCTCTTCGTGACATAGTTGTTGATGTCGGTGCTACCGGTGATGAACTCCTGTCGTTCATCGGAATCCACAAACCCATCGTTATCCTTATCCACCCAGGTCAAAATGCGTCGGCAGCTCACGCCGGCGCTGGCGTTCGGACAGGTCGTTGTTCCCGCATCCAATTCCGCCAATGACCGCCCGGCTTCCCACACAGGCTGAACGTCTTTTAGTTGCAAGACACTGGCGTCTATCGGTGTTGTCGGCGTATCCGCCTGTCCATCCGCTGGGGACACATCCACATAGCGTTTGACGACGACTTTTCGATTATTCGGATCGTTGACGTCGTCCACGTTGTTGTAATACTCCGACGTCACGATGGGATCGTCGGCGTAAACCAATCGTCCATCCCCCGGGACCGTGCCGCCTGTCCCACGGTCTTCCCGGAAGTTTCCGTACTGATCGATAAAGAGCGATTGCGTATAGCCCTTCCACTTCACCGGCGAGCCGTTTTGGCCTGCCTCGTTTGTATAAAAGTAGGCCTGATAGATCGAGCCTTCTCCGGTCGACGACGTAGCCAACACGGAGATGGACGTTCCCGAGGCGCTCCGGCTCAGGATCGAAGCAAGCGCACCCAGGAGCCGATCTTCCAGATCGTCCACGTTTGCGGATTCGAAGTAGGTATCCGGAATGCAATCTGCGTTGCAGCCGGACACGGTTGAGCCAGTCGTTCCAGTGACGTTATTGACCTTATCCCATTCACTCGGTAGATCCGGCTTCTTGTTGTTGTTCGTATCGTCGAACCCACCCATCATCGCTGCATGCATTAATAGTTCACGCCCAGAGATGTTGCCGAAGGCATACATCGTGTAGAGCGTGACGTCCTGGAGGCCTTTCAGGCAATGGCCCGTCGTTCCAAGGACCGCAATCGCGGCATCGCCCACTTCGGCAGTCCCGCCACCACAGGGACGCAAGTCGTTCACGTGCATCCAGAGCGCGATATCGTCGAGGTAATGGCTGCCGCTGCTTCCATAGTCAGTTCGATGTTGCTTCAGCAACACCTTGTTCGGCGTATTTGGATCGTTGTTGCAGGTGGAGCCAGGAGGATCCAGGTAGGTGGCTCGATTGCCGGTGCAAAAGGTGCCGTCCAGAGCCGGCAACGCATTATCTTGGGCATAGGTCTTGAGCGCGGTCGGTGAAATGGTCTGATCCTGTGTCGGGGTTCCGTCGGTCAGCAGAATCACGAAGCTGCGACAGCAGGCCGCGGCAATCGACGCCTTCGTCCAGGCAAAATTTTGGTCGGCACCCATGAAATAGGGGTCGCGCCCACAGGCATTCGTGATATATCCGGTGGGGCAGGTCTCACTCCCGATCAAGACCTTCAGCTCGCCCGGCGACGGATTGTTACCGATCGATCCAACACCGGTTGCCGCTAGATTCACTCCCGACGAGCCGGCCCCGCTAAAGGCAATGGGATAGGCATATTGCGTGGTATAGAAGGCCGAATTGATCTGAGCATAATACCGCGCCGCCTCGTAGAGGCTCTCCGCCAGCGGCGTCCAGGTCAGAGGCGAACTCTCTTCGATCGAGTCGACCATCGCCGCCGTATTCGTATTGAACGTTTCGATCGTCGTTCCTGAAAAGTCGATCGACTGGCTGAGACCGACGCCGGTCAGGACTCGGATACCGTTGTTTGAGCTGTCGTTGTTGAAGACGGCCAACCCAAATCGTGCTTGGTTCCCGACCCGTTGAATGACCCCTTGCGGTTCGACATCCAAGGCCACACGAATCCAGAGTTTGGTCTCGCTAAATCC
>DATHTZ010000555.1:0-6541 GCA_035462675.1 Nitrospiraceae bacterium
GTTTCGGGCTCTGGAAGTGTTGCGGGAATCGCTGACGGCTCCGTCGCAAAGATCGATTCACGAGGTTCCGTCAGGTCTGGGCCAGGCGTTGGACTCGGTAACTGATCTGATACAAGCTCAGGCCGGGAGATAGCGGATGGAGCAAGAAAGGATTCACCACCCAATAGGGACGCTCCCTCCGATTGAGTTAACGGAGCAGTAGACTGGGGCTTTCCTCAATCCTGATAGTGGCGTTCTCTATCTGCTCCCAAGGCATGGGAGAAGATAGTCCCGGCGATCCGACGGAAGAGACGATGACGTTCGCAACGTCTCCTATGTGTCCCTCTGAGACGCTCGGGGTAGGTCCCTCCTCCACAAAGGGCGAACGTTCGACAATCGGATCCCTTACCACATCATCAGGCACAACCGATGATGGAGCCGTCTCCTGATTGAGGCGATTGGTCTCTTGGATAGGCTCAGTAGACTCGGACAGTGGAACCGCCGGTCCCTTTGAGGCCAAATCGACCGGTGCCGGGTCTGTCAACACGTCAGGAACATCGAGCGATTCGATGACGGGATTCGACGAAGTGGGCGGCGAAGACTCTTGATTCGGGGGAATCCCATCGAACTGTTCCCATGGCATTACATCAGAAGAAGCCTTAGATTCTTCAGTGGTGGCGAGGACTTCGCCCTGGGAGCGTGAGGCATCGACTTCCAATGTTGTTACTCCGGTAGGAGTCGGCGAATGAGGCACAAGAAGCTCGCCTGTTTGTATGTCGAAGAGCGAGGCAAACTGAAACGCCACAGGGCTTGCCGGCGCCAACTCTCTTACTTTGGCATAGAGCTGAGAAGGCTTATGGGGATTTTCAGAGTCTGGAGCCTCGATAAGAATGTCGATGGCCTTGCCCAATTCGGCCACTGCAGCCATGGCATCCCCCTTTTCATCGTACACATAGGCCAAGAGCTCGAGGAATGGGACGCAGCGAGGCCCTGCAGCCAAGTATTCGCGCAACAAGGATTCGGCGAGCCATAAGTCTTGTCGCTCGATCGCTTCATTGGCGAGTGACTCAAATGCTTGCCGGGCCGTGACAAGGCTGCCTAGTCGTAGATGCAGCGTGGCAAAGAGTCGCCGGGCTTCTGTGTTTTGGGGATCAAGAGAGAGCAGTTCTTTCAATGCAGCGGATGACCGGCCATACTTGCCGGCGTTCATATGGGTGATGGCTTCCTCGAGAAGTACGCTTTTCTTGTTGTAGCCGACTCCACCCCGGTTGTGCACTCGGGGCGGAGTCTTTTTGTCAGCTTTTTGAGAGGGTTTCTTATCTGTCCGCACGGTATAACCTTAGCAGATCATCAAAGATACGAAGTGGCTCTCCCGGCCAGTTTGCGCAGGATTTCGTTGCCGTTCGATTTCTTATGATCTTGAGGGGGAAGCAAACTGGACTGAGCAATGCAAGCCTAGTGCCATTATGGTCTGTACGGCAGACTTGAACATCGTTGATTTTCTAAGGTGTTGGGCGCAACTTCTTCTTCCTTTATCTCGATCCTTTTCAAAAATGAACAAGCCCGTCAAGAATCGCCAGGAGAGAACCTGTTTGCGCAGTGACTACGAGGAAACTCCAAGGCAATTGAGCCCTCCTTTCTGTTGAATTCCACAAGACGCGAACCAGCGTTGAAAAGGGAAGGGGGGCCATACACAGGATGTCGAGCAGCCAAGCGGCAAGTCCGACTGTTTAAATACGAAAACTTGGCACTATTCAGCGATTGCAGTAGCCACGCTCATGCAACAGATACGTGAGTTGGTTGTGTCGATGACAAGCCTTGTGATACCGTTCTCTATTCCCATTTCCATGCGTAACCTGTTCCGGGGGATGATCGGTCTCTCACCTACGTTGTTTGGGAGTCATGGATTTTTTCTCTTTCGGACAATCGAGATGGATCAAGCGGGCCTCTTTCATCTGTCTGCTGGCAGCGCTGAGTGGATTGCTGCTCCCTCTCACCCTGCGGGCTGAATCTGGAGGAAATGCCTCCGGACGCGTCTCCCTCGACTTCAATGATGTCGAACTCTCTGTTTTTGTTCGCTTCATTAGTGAGTTGACCGGTAAGAACTTCGTCTTGGACGAGGTGGTCAAAAAGGCCGGGGGGAAAATCAGCGTGTATTCCCCTACCAAGGTTACGCACGATCAAGCGTACAGCATGTTTGTGGCGGCGCTCGAAGTCAGTCGTCTGGCCGTCATCACGAAAGGGAATGTCCATCAAATCGTGGCAATGGGGGAACTTCCTCCGGAACGAGGGGCGTTCGTCTACAAACTCAAACACGCCAATGCGACCGACCTTGCCGCAGTGCTGACCAATCTCGTCGCCCGATCTCAGACTGTGGTACAGACAGCACAGGGCACACGGCCACTATTTAGGCCCTTGAGCGAATTCGAAGCCCCAGTCCAGGTCTTTGCGGACAAGGCCACCAACTCGATCATCATCAGTTCGACAAAAACCGCCTACACCCAATTGAAGTCCGTCATTCGAGACTTGGATACGCGTCGGAATCAGGTCTTTGTCGAAGCCGTCATCTTGGAGGTGGGGGTCGATCGGCTCAAACAGATCGGGACCGATCCAGTTACGATCGTGGGTGCGGGCAAGAACGGTTCATTTGCAGGCATTGCAGGGTTTAATACCGCGCCAGAAAATTTGGCAAGCATCGCGCAGGCCATCACTGGGAGCGTCGCAGGCGCTGCAGCCGGAGGGGCGGCGTTGTCAGTCCTCAATACCGTGAACGTGCGTGCGTTCTTGCAGCTGTTGATGAGCCTGACGGACACGAATATCCTGTCGACCCCCCAAGTGCTCGCCGCAGATAACCAAAAGGCCAAAATCGTCGTGGGCGAAAATCGTCCGTTCCCAACTGGCCAGGCCCAAGGAATCACGGGCGGGACTCTCGTCACGATCGAGAGAAAAGATGTCGGCGTCACACTGGAAATCACCCCTCAAGTCATGGAAAACGACCTGATACGACTAGAAATCAAGCAGGAAATCACTG
Source organism: Nitrospiraceae bacterium (assembly GCA_035462675.1). Classification (GTDB taxonomy): domain Bacteria; phylum Nitrospirota; class Nitrospiria; order Nitrospirales; family Nitrospiraceae; genus Palsa-1315. The sequence goes on from DATHTZ010000555.1 coordinate 3,011, forward strand.
CAATTGCGGAGAATGTCGCACAGACGATCGGGAGTGGAACGTCCAGCATCCCGGTCGGCCCCACCACGACCAAACGGTCGATGGAGACGACCACCATCGCGAAAGATCAACAGACGATCGTCATCGGCGGGCTCGTACGAGATGACATCGTCCTCAACGAAAAGAAAATCCCTTTCCTCGGGGATATCCCGTTCATAGGTTGGCTCTTCAAATCCGAGAGCCGAACGACAACGAAGCTTAACCTGCTCGTATTCCTGACTCCAACCCTAGTCAGGGATGAGATAGATATGGTGGAGTTGAATGCCCGGAAATCAGCCGAATTGCAGACGCTGCAGCGCCAAAGTCGGATTGAGGAACCCACGAAGCTCAAGCAAGATGTCATAGAAAAGCTCGAACGCCAGAATGGAGCTCCCCGCCCCCTTCCGAATACCGTAGATCCGTCTGCTCCACTCCAACCACCCGTGCGACCTGAGTAATCTCTGATCAATCAGGTACAGTCAAGTTCCTGTATGTGTCTGGCGAAGGCCCTCTTGCCGCGCAAATTTAGACGGCACGGGAGACAGACGCCGTTCAATCTCGTGTTGGAAGCCCGCCCCTAGGTCCCACGACTCCCGTCGTCTCTCTTGCCCTCCCCCCGCTTGCGCTTTCGCACGCCACCGGGCATAGTGCGGGGGCGGGACACCTGGTTCGGGGAGGCACGATGGGGCCACGCTTAGCCGCCGAAGCACTCGGCACATTTTGGTTGGTCTTCGCCGGCTGCGGGAGCGCGCTGCTGAGTGCCGGCATGCCCCAGCTCGGCATTGGAGTCGTTGGGATCGCGTTCGCCTTCGGGGTGGCCGTGGTCTCGATCGTGTACGCCTTCGGCCATATCTCAGGCTGCCATATCAACCCCGCCGTCACGGTGGGCCTCCTGTTCAGCAAGCGGTTCCCCGCACACGAGGTTCCCGGCTACATTGCCGCCCAAGTGATCGGCGGGATCCTGGGGGCCGGGGTGCTCTATCTCATCGCCACCGGGCGGGCCGGCTTCGTCCCTGGCGGCTTTGCCTCCAACGGCTACGGCGACCATTCTCCGGGGGGCTATTCCCTGTTGGCCGGCTTCTGCGCCGAAACGGTCTTTGCCTTTTTTTTCCTCCTCATCATTCTGGGCACGACGGATAGCCGAGCGCCGCAGGGCTTTGCGCCCTTAGCGATCGGCCTGGCCGTGGCTCTGATCAACTGGGCCGGGATCCCGGTCACCAATCTCTCCCTCAACCCGGCGCGCAGCACCGCGACGGCCGTCTTTGCCGACGGCTGGGCCCTGCAACAGCTCTGGCTCTTCTGGGTGGCCCCGATCCTGGGGGGCGCCATCGCCGGCGTGGTCTATCCCTTCCTGGCCGGCCAGCCGGCCAGCCAGCCGACCACACGCGCGGGCAAGGCGTCACGCTAGGTCGCGCGGCCTATCCCGCATTACTCATGAAGGTTCGTCGCGAAAACGTGCAGACGCGAAGCGAGACGGGCACCCGGAGCCGTGAAGCCCTGAGGCGTACTCGTGCAGTAGGTCGAAGAGCTGAACGGCGAGACTGCCCATCGTAGCTCCGTATCCGCGCTTCCAGCAGACGGTTCATGAATAATGCGGGCTAGGGCACAACCGGCACATCTTGGGCACAGCGAAAGCCGACGTTCGGGGCATGCTCGGTGGGGTCGCTCTTCGTGCGAAACGCGGCGCGGAGCCGATAGGGATTATTGAGATAAGACCCTCCCCGTTGAACCTTCGCGGTGCCCTCGGCCGGGCCCCGGGGATCGATGGTAGGCCGCGTCGCGTAGACGGCTTCGTCGTACCAGTCGGCCACCCATTCATAAAGATTGCCGGCCAGGTCGTGAACCCCATAGGGGCTCCGCCCCAGGTCACGATTGCCGATCGGTGAGACCGTCTCGGCCCCTTCCTTCAACCCAAAAACCGCCTGCGTTGGCGTCGGGGGCTCATTCCCCCACGGATAGACGCGGCCATCCGCCCCCCGGGCGGCTTTCTCCCACTCCGCTTCAGTCGGTAAGCGTTTTCCCGCCCACAGACAATAGCCCGTCGCCTCCAGCCAGTTCACCCAGCGCACCGGCTGTTCTGCATGGACTACGGGTGTCTCTTGGTCCGCAAAACCCCACGGGGGTTCACTCTGAATAGCCGCGACAAACTTCGCAAACCGTCCATTCGTCACTTCGAACGTATCCAGATAAAAACTGTCGAGGAAGACACGATGAACCGGCTGCTCGTCGTCATCGCCCTGCTCGCTCCCCATCGTGAACTCCCCTGCGGGCACCAGCACCATCGGTGCCCCGTCCTTACCCGTGAGCGTGGCCGGAGGGTGGGGGAGAGCCGCTGTCTTCGAAGTTGGGCTCCCATTTGCGGAAGATCGCGTCTTCTCCGCCGGCTTTGTGTCTTTCCCTGTTGAGCGCGGCTTGACAGGCGCAGGCTCCGGCTTCGCAGGAACAGACTCAGGCTTGACGGGGACTGGCTCTGCTGTGGGCGAGGTAGGCTCGTTGGCCAAGGCTTGACCGTGGCCCATGGAAAACTCGAACAACAACAGACCGATCACCACTAGGGGAACCATCCGTCGAGCCCACATGCGCGTATTTCTCCGGGTTCAACGCGTAGCGGAAGGCACATCCAACTACGCATGGCAGATCCACCAGCGTACCGAAAAAGAGAACGACAAATCTAGGGTGAGGCAGGAACATGATAACACGGAAGAGGAAGGCGGGACGATATGAGCCTGAACCCTGTGCAGGCCTCATTCGACTCGAGAGATGGGAGACAGGCGATAGACCAGGCCAACAGGAGCGAACGGGGAACGGGTTACACCTCCCGTTCCCCGTGAGTCGATTGGTGGAGGCGCCGGGAGTTGAACCCGGGTCCGAAGACCGTCCGCACAACGGATCTACATGTGTAGCCGATCGTTTTAGTTTCGCAGCCACCCACGCCCATCGGCTAGCTTAGACTGGCTACTAGCCCAGTATAGTCTCGTCCTCAGCCGCTGAGCACCAGCTTTGGACCAGCCCGCTGTATCGCGCTCCGACCACCCCCGCGGGCCTCAGGTGGAGGAACGTCGCAGTTAATTAAGCTGCGAGTGCCAGTTCTTGATTGGCAGTTACATTTTCCCGGAGGATTTACGAGACCCCGAGAGCTCGACATGCACCGCTGACGTTAGTATCCCCGTCGATTCCGGTCGCCCCCTTTCAGCGTGTGATTCATCGTTCGTTATTCGTGGCGCGCACGCTGACGCGTCTTTCTCCTGCGAGAGGCGCGTCACATGTCACGGGCGACGCCCTTTACAGATGCTCATGATACCGCACCGGTCAAGGCAATGTCATACTGAAACGAAAAAAAGAGGACATACCCCGGAGATGGAGTATGCTTTCTCATCTGTGGTTGCCAGATGCATGATCTGGCAATCGTACAACGTTACCGAACGGCTGACTTCAGGTTTTTCCCTGCCGAAAACTTCGGGACTTTGGCAGCGGGAATCCGAAGCGATTCGCCGGTTCTTGGATTGCGTCCGA
>DATHTZ010000556.1:0-11031 GCA_035462675.1 Nitrospiraceae bacterium
TAGTACGCACTCCAATAGTCCCGGAACCGCATGGATCGAAGTCTCTGCTTGAGATGTTTTTTTCTCCCCGCTCTTCAGCTCGCGGTACCATCGCTCGATCCGCGCGCGCTCTTCATTTCCAGTAACGGGATCTTGTGGGTGAAGGAGGTTTGGCAACGGACGTCGATCCCATAGCGCAGGCAGAGGCAGGGAATTGCCGAATCGTAAGGGATAGACCAGCCGCCTAGGCATTTATCGTTCCTATTCAGGCTATGAGTCAGACTCAGTCCAGGAAGCGCTTCAGTCCTGATAAGTGAAGTGGGAAAGTTCTATCGCAGAATACTACAACTTACAAAGGCCAATTTTTAAGTCCTCACAAGGAAGGAGGTGGCAAGAGGTTGAAAATGGGGATCTAGACCGAGGAAGTGAAAGTCTACAACTTTAATGTCACTCTCCAGGACGGAATCGAAGGGAGCGCCTACTTCACCTTGGAGAAATCGGCAACGATTCTCGCCTCATGTCCATCCTGAAGATTCACGACGAACACGGAGGCCGCCGTGGGGTCGAATGTTTCATAGGCAAACAATGCGGTAAAGCGTGACCGGTAGGTCGGCCCGCTTCCTTCATTCTTTCGGCCACGTTCGGCTTTTCCGGTATCGATAGGCTTGATCCTCTTGGTGCCCTGTTGCAACTCGATTAAGGCGCCCTCTGCGAAGTATTCATCGTCGCCACAGAGCTGAACCTCAATCTCCATATTGGGCATGTCCACGACTTTCTTCATGAACTCCTCGGGCATGCGCACATCCATTTTCCGCTTCTTGGACTCTGCCGCTTCTTGCCTTCCAAATGCTTCAAGGCGGTAGCGTTTGGTCCGGAGAATGGCGCTGGCTCCGCAGGGATCTTTCTCTGGGTCAGCTCCCACGCGCGTGACTAGAGAAGCTTGCTGGAGGACCTTCTTGACGTCCTCTTGGGTATTGGCCTTTTCCATTGGTGACCGCCCTGCTTCCAAGGCCCTCTGCGCCTCTTCAGCTGACAGTTTCACGTCAATCGCGAAGACCGGCTGGAGACCGACAATCGTCAACAAGCCTGCGACCGCACAGGTGGCAACACCACCGACTCGCGTCGCAGATATGAGGTATCGCACGCTCATGACTCCCTCCGTAAACAAGACAGAGATTGATGGGGCAGCATTGTACGGACCTTCTTTGCCGCTTTGCAATTAGACTGAAAAGCGAGACCAATTGGCATAGGGTTTGACGGCATAGAGTTCGTCGAGATCAACCGGCACGTTCACATCGGTTTTTGCGAGCAATTGAGCGACAAGGCGAAGCGGAAGACCGACCACAGTCGTGTAATCTCCATCAATGGAATCGACTAGGTCGCCGCCCTCTCCTTGAATCGAATAGGCGCCGGCCTTGCCGAGGCTTTCTCCTGTCGCAAGATACCGTTCCTGCACCAGTTCATCGAATGGCTTCATCCGAACGACGACCCTAGACAAAACGGCGATGTCTGTCGCGCGAGCTGAACAGACGAGTGCGACCGCCGTATGGACGCAATGATCACGTCCAGCCAAGCGCCGAAGTATCGCACGGGCTTCCGCCAGATCGACCGGCTTCCCGATCACGTCATGATCCACCTCAATCACCGTATCGCTCCCAAGCACAATCGCCTCCGGTTCTTGCCTTGCGACCGACCGGGCCTTGCCTTGTGCAAAGGACTGCACCTGCTCGACCGCCAACCGGCCAACCACCAGCCGCTCCACGAAGGACGGACTTTTGACGTCGAATGGGATACCCAACAAGGCGAGCAACTCGCGACGGCGCGAAGAGGTGGAAGCCAGAATGAGTGACATTTACAACGCCGAAGAGAGTTCAGGAGAAGCAAACGATTCCGGCAGCTTTTGGTCGGAGCCTTCGGTGAGGCTCGCGCTGTGCCTGCAGAAACCGGCGAGCACCTGCTCCAAGTCGGCGACCGAAGAGACTCGGAACATCTCAGCTCGCAGCGAGGCGGCATGAGGAAACCCTTTGCAGTACCACCCCAGATGTTTGCGCATCCGCCGAAACTGGCCCTGCCCACAGGCTGCTTCGAAGCGTCGGGCATGATCGAGCAGCATCTCGAAGCGAACGTCGAGCGGCGGCACCCACGGCTCAGGCCCTTCTTTAGGCCGATGTTGCTGCAGAACCAGTCGTGCTTCCTCTTTTTGCCGAAAGAACCAGGGAGCTCCAAGCGCAGCTCGCCCAACCAACACACCATGGACTCCGGTATCCCGCACGCGACGGATGATGTCATGATAGCTGTGTACGTCCCCATTGCCGAACAACAACGTCCCGCTCCCCCGCACAATCTCTGCAGCACGGGCAATGGCGTTCCAATCTGCTTCCCCCCGATACATTTGCTGCAAGGTGCGGCCATGGAGGGAAATGACCGCCGGCTGTTCCCTGAGAAGATGTTCGATCCATTCGTCGACGACCACCACATCGTAGCCGAGGCGTGTCTTGATAGATAAAGGAATCGTCTGACGGACAAGCGGGCGACCATCCTGCCTCTGCTCGTTCATACGCCGGAGCGCCGTCACTCTGCCCGGCTTGAGGCCTGCTCCCTCAAGAGTCTGACCGGCCGCCCAATCGGCGATCCCCCTTCGAGCGGCCTGCATAATGGCCTGAGCCACATCCGGCGTTCGGATCAGCCCCGCGCCAGATCCGGATGACGCCACACTTCGTGAGGGACAACCCATGTTGATATCTAATCCGTCAAACCCCAACTCACACACAGCATGAGCGGCCTGATAGAAGAGATCCGGCTCTTTCCCATAGAGCTGCGCGACAATCGGACGTTCCGCTTCATGATAGATGAGGGAGTCCAATAAGAACTCCGGGCCCCGGCAAACGTCATGCACATGCGTGAACTCCGTGAAGGAGACATCCGGTTTCCCATGCATCGCCACGGTATGGCGAAATGTCGCATCGGTAACCCCATCCATCGGCGCCATCCCGATAACCGGGCTGGGGAGTGACTGCCAGAAACTCATCGTGTTCGCTCCATCTCCATCACCGGTTCCACCACTTCGTTTGCTTGGGCATAGGCCTGGCGCAAGATATCGCATTCCTGTTGTGCGCAGATCCGTACGTCTGATGCACGTTCCGTTACAAATTCGAGAAACCGTTCAATCTTCAGTAAGAAGAAATCATACGAGTGCGTGAGCGGTCGTGGCGACCGAAACCAGAAGGCGACAAACTCTGTCAGACAGACACCCCGTTCCGCTAACACCCGGCAGGTCTGCGGAAACATCTCTGCAAGGTCTCCTCCCCAATGCAGAATCTCATACGGCACATAGAACATGGAGTATCGAGCGACACCGGTCGCCTGGGCGGCCGTTTCCTGCCACTCCAGGCCTGCCATGGGAGCTTGCCCCGAGATAATTTGCGCATAGCGCGCATAGTCGTCGCCCAACTGCTGTCGATCTGGCTGACACACCGGCGCTTGGGTGGGGGCCAGATACGGCGCCAGTTCGATCGGTTGCTCCACAACCGTTCTGACCATCGTCTGTTGAACGACGGGGGAGAAACGCTGAACAGCCTCTGCGTACTCCTCCACAATCATCTCGATCGGTTTAGTGTCCACCTCAAGTGCTACCGCCCGGAGGCTCACGAGGTTCGAATGGGCCAGAACCTGTTCGAGCATGCTGAAGAGGATCGACGGAATCGGGGCGGCATGGGCATCGATCCATTCAGGAAGCTCCGCTCCCCCCTTTGACTCACCAACCGACTCATGGCAGGCCAACCCCGCGACGTGGATTTCGACGACTCGCTCAAGAGGAAATTCATCGAGGAACTCTCCGACGAATCGTTCAAGTGACATCCCTTGGCAGGCGGTGGTATAGCGGTAGACAGTCCAGAGATGCCCGATGTCCAGTACCAGACCGCAGGGTACCGACCCTGCGACAAGCCGAAAAAAATGAGGGATCGGTATCGTGCCAGCGGAAAAATATGTGAGCGGCGGCATCTCCAAGAGAAAGAGCGGCGCAGTCCCATCTACTCGGCGACCCTGCCGATCCATCATCTGCTGAACCGCCGCGATGTTGGCAGCCACCACCTCGGCGCTCAGCTGCGTATAGAGCGGAGGGACATAGGTGCCGAACGAATAGCCCGCCATCTGCTTCATTGCACATTCATGATTGAGCCAGAGACTCTGTGTGCTAGTGAGTTGCGTGACCATCTCGTCGACGTCCGACTGAAAGAACGGAGAGGCTTGAATGTCCGGCTGAGTAATCCACAACCCCTCCCCATGGTATGCCAACGATATATCCGGCAGAGCCTGTCGAACCGTTGACAGTGCGGTCGTCGTTGCCTTAAAGACTTCGAGATAGCCTGGCTGAAGTCCTTGCTCCTTAAGCTCGTTCACCAGCTCGAACAGGTTGGGAGAATAGACGTCGACTGACAGCCCCATTCCCAGCGAGGGAATGTTCCGGAGACGGTGCTGAAAGTCCTGTTGAATGAAATCGGAATCAGGCATAGGATCAAGACTTGTGCGGTTCTGACAATTGGCCTAGTCTATTCGCCGAACTTCTTGTTTGACAAGGGAAGACCCATTCGTGGGCGAGGTGGGCCTGTCTGCTATACTTGGCTTACGTCGCCAGAGGCCGACCCTCACGAATCGTGCAGGCGCAAATCGAGGGAGTTCTCGAGCCCATGACGAACGACGATGACAAGCCCGTTAAGGCGACACACCTCATACCCACGATGGTTGCCCATATGATGACACCGGGGGTTGTGCAAGTTCCAGGGGACGTCTCCGTCAGTGAGGCTGCGATACTGCTCGAGCGAGAGCAGGCGCCCTGCCTGCTCGTCAAGGATACCGACACACAGTTCGGCATTATGACGCCGACCGACATTGTAAAGAAAGTTGTCGCTCAGGGACTCGAACCGCACGACATCGAAGTCCGGACGATCATGACACGCCCGGTGCAATTCATCGAGTACGATGAGGCCCTAACAGAGGCCTCGATACTCATGATGGCCACAGGCGCCTCTCTCTTAATTGTCACCAAGCAACACCAACCGGTTGGGGTGCTCAGCGCCCAAGATGTAATGCTCAGCCCGCCCAGACGTAGCACGAGAATTCCCGTCGTGGTAAGTGTGGTCGGACAAGCCTCGGAGCTAGGGCTCAACTATAACGCCATCATCACCCAGCTGAGCCATGCCGGAGGGTTGATCGAATCGGCGACAAAGCTCACGCCAAAGACGAACGTCGTCCTGGCGTTTTCCATTTCTGGTCAAAATACTCCTATGACTATTCGTGGGAAGGTTTTGGCCTGTGAAACTCCTGGAGCAGAACCCGATGAAACATCAAGCGGGACTCATGCCTGGCATGTCGATATTCAGTTTACCGACCTCTCGTCGCCCGATCTCGCGCGCATCAGGGCCTGGGCACTTCAAACAATGCCTCCTTCACCCAATCTCTCCTAGTTTGCATGATTCATGAGCGCTTCTGGTACGATTGCCGATCCATCGCTCTTGGGTGTGAACCGTCGTTCATGAAGCGGGGAACGCTGGACGGAAAGAGTGCGGCTGTATCGTCGCATGCGACATACGCTTCACGAAGAATGTGCTTTCGGGTGATTGTGCGACAAACCGTCATGAATAATGCAGACTAACCTCACACAGATGTTCCGTTCCTTTGACCAACAGGCGATCAGCTGATAGAATTTTTTGTCTCTCAAGAGTGAAACATCACCCCCTATGGATAACCACATGAAGACGTCCCAAACCCGTTCCCGCCCCCTCCCCTCGAACGAGGAGTTGCTCAGTCAAATTCGCCTCCTGCTTGACCGTCCGGAAGACGACCTGCAAGCGGCGATCATGAAGGAACTCCTGGCCGGGACGCTTCGACTCCACGATTCTCATCTAGACATCCTGGATCTCAAGATCGTCAACCGCGCCGTCAAAGAACTGCGTCATGCCTTCCGTGTCTTCCATGGCTATTGCGATCGGCGCAAGATCAGCATCTTCGGTTCGGCTCGCACCAACTCAGACGATCCGAACTACCAGATGGCCTTCCAGTTTTCCCGTCGGATCGTCGAGGAAGGGTTCATGGTCATTACCGGAGGCGCAGACGGAATCATGCGCGCGTGCCAGGAGGGCGCGGGACGCGAAAACAGCTTCGGGGTCAATATTATGCTGCCCTTCGAGCAAGGCCCGAATACCACGATCGCCGATGACCCCAAGCTCGTCACGTTCAAATACTTCTTTACCCGCAAACTTATCTTTCAGAAAGAAGCCAACGCCATTGCCTTGTTTCCCGGCGGCTTCGGGACGCATGATGAAGGCTTTGAAATTCTGACCCTCGCCCAAACCGGCAAAAGCGATCCCCAGCCGATCGTGTGCCTCCAGGCTCCCGGCTGCGATTATTGGGACGACTGGTACACCTTCGTCACCCGCCAACTTTTAGCCCGTCAATTGATCAACTCTGAAGATCTCAGCCTGTTCAAAATCACCACGTCCGTGGACGACGCGATCGATGAAATCAGGGGGTTTTACCGCCGATTCCATTCCATTCGATATGTGGGCCGGCTCTTGGCCATGCGGCTGAAAACGCGCATTTCCCTCGAACAGGTTGCCAAGCTTCATGATACGTTCGGAGATCTATTATCCGAGGGCACCTTCGAATTGCGCGGGCCGCTCCCCGAAGAGCTCGACGAACCGGGTCTGAAAGACTTGCCTCGGTTGGCCTTTACTTCCAACCGCCGAAGCGCGAGCCGATTGCGTCAGCTGATCGACCATCTCAACACCCTCTGATCGCTCCTCACAAAGACGCTTTAGTCTCGGAGCCGCATCATGGTATGCTCCGCCACGATGGCCGGTTTCCGCACACAACACCCGTTCTCCAAGCCCCCCACCGTCGTGCTCTATCATGCCGAATGTGCCGATGGGTTCGGCGCCGCTTGGGCGATCTGGAATCGATTTCCAGCGGCTCGGTTTATTCCCGTGAAACACGGGAATCCTCCTCCCACAGGGCTTCAGGACCAACGAGTCGTCATCGTGGATTTCAGCTATGCCCGCGAGACGCTGGAAACCATGGCTGCTCAGGCGCAGGCGCTCCTTGTGCTCGATCATCACATCACCGCGGAGAAAGCTCTCGCCGGCCTTCCCTATGCGTACTTCGACATGAAGAAGTCCGGAGCGGTTCTGGCCTGGGAATGGGCCCATGATCAACCGATTCCCTGGCTCCTCGACTATATCCAAGACAAAGATCTCTGGACGTGGACGCTCCCCTCCAGTCGGGAAATTAATGCGGCCGTCGCCTCCTACCCATTCGACTATCACCGCTGGAATCACTTTACGCAGAAGGAGTTGGAGCAGGAAGGCCGAGCCATCCTGCGTTATGAATGCGAACTCGTGAATAAACTCGCGGCCCAAGCGATGTTGGTCGACTTTCACGGGGCCGTCGTTCCGTCTGTCCAAAGCGCAGTCCTGACGAGTCAGATCGGCGAACGTCTTTCCGAGGAGCATGCGTTTTGCGTCATTTGGCATGATCGCGATGGGCGCCGCTATTACAGTATGCGCTCGCGAGAGGATGGGGCCGACGTGGGAGCCATCGCCGCGTCTTTCGGCGGTGGAGGCCATACGCACGCCGCAGGGTTTTCAGTTTCCCTCGGACCTGATGGCTCCTTGCCGGATAACCCGGCACTTCCTCGATCGGTCATCGACCGTCGCCGTTCTCCCTCCTAACAGGCTGCGGAAATACATTGTGGCACGGTGAAAATTCAATGGTCCGTACGTCCAGGACAGCAGGAGAACCACGTGCAGGATGCTCAAAAAGGCCATCCAGCAAGGCCGCAGCGAGCGAAGAGGCGAAGCGTACGCTTCAGTATGTTGAGCTTCTGATCGAAGCGAGAACGCTGCATGGGAAAAGGCGCGTCTCGGCGCGCCTGGGTTGGGCGGGTGAGACGGGCGACTTTTTCAGCATCCTGCCAATGAGGGCATCATGATCCCTCTGCATGATGACAACCCCACCGAGCGTATGCCAGTGGTCACAATCGCTTGGATCGTGGCCTGCGTCCTCGTCTTTTTCTATCAGGCCAGTCTTCCTGCCGACTCAGGAGAGACGTTTGTCTTTCAGTACGGAGCAATCCCGGCCCTCGTGTTCGGAGAGGCCGACCCTCCTGAGATGGGCGCAGCCATTCCTGCCTACGCCACGTTGATCACAAGCATGTTTCTCCACGGAGGCTGGATGCATCTCATTGGGAATATGCTGTACCTCTGGGTCTTCGGGAACAACATCGAAGACGCCATGGGGCATGCAAAGTACATCGCGTTCTACCTCACATGCGGAATTCTAGCGGCCTTGAGCCACGCCCTAACCGATCCGTCCTCGTCTATTCCTATGGTCGGAGCAAGCGGCGCCATTTCCGGTGTCTTAGGTGCCTATTTGTTGTTGTTTCCACGAGCTCGGGTGCTGGTGATGATGCCCGGCCTGGGCGCAACGAGGGTAGCAGCGGGTTTCGTTCTCGGCATGTGGTTCGTGATGCAGCTGTTGAGCGGAGGGATGAGCATCGGCAGTACGGGCGGAGGCGTCGCATTCTTCGCCCATATCGGCGGATTTCTCGCTGGGATGGCACTGATTGGCCTATTCAAACGCCCGGATGTGCCCTTCTTCGCACCAGGCCGCAGAGGCCGATGGGATGGCTAACAGCAGACCGAAAAAGCCCGCCAGCGGGGCTCTTGCTTCACTCCCATGAATCGTGAAACGTGAGGCGTAAAACGATGGTTAGCCTCGAACCCGCCGGCCTTGCTTGGAATAAGACACGTCCCTGGACGAAGAGTCTGTCTCGGCAGGCTCAGGGCAACCCTGGCGACTAGTTCACCCGCTTGGGCGGATGAGAAGTCTGGCCTTTTTGAGCATCCTGCGCTGTGCTCTTCCGTTATTCCAGACGTACAGGTCAGTGAAATTCTGACGTGCTACAATGATTTTTCCGTAGCCTGTTTGCGGTCACCAGGGAAACCCAAAGCATTTCCTCACGCATCCAGTAATTCACGCACTTTTTCAACCAGTCCGGCTTGTCGATAGGGACGCCTCAAGAGATACCGCGGGTTGAGACGATGAGACACCATGGCCTCGTCGTCAAACCCGGAGAGAAAGAGCGGCTTCATCATCGGGTGTTGTTCCAACAACCGTCTGGCTAAGTCACGTCCACTGATCTCCGGCATCATGAGATCGCTCACGGCTACATGAACAGCGCCTGGATGCTGCTGCGCGAGCAGCAACGCCTCAACAGATGAGCTCGCCTCCAAGACCTGATAGCGATGCCTCAACAATGTGGAAAGCGCGAGCTTACGGTCGATTTCATTTGGTTCCACCAGGAGAACCGTTTCCTGCCCTTTGGCCGAGACATGTGCCAAAACTGATGGGGCAGGCGGCCGACCTTGTACTACGAGGGGAAGCGTCACCCGCACGACGGTACCCTTGCCAGGCAGGCTGACAACATCGACATGGCCTGCACTGTGCTTCACAATACCATAGACTGCGGTGAGTCCCAGTCCCATCTTCATTTCCTTTGTAGAGAAAAATGGTTCAAACATGTGCGACTGGGTCTCCAGACTCATTCCGCTTCCGGTATCACTCACTTCAATCAACACCTTGGACTGATGCACTCCCCTTCCATGCACAGACTCACTCTCATGCCCACGGAACGCCTGCTTCGCTTCAATCCGGAGCCGACCCCCATGTGGCATGGCATCACGTGCATTCACCGCCAGATGAAGCAGGACTTGCTCAATCCCCTCACGATCGACCTCCACATCCATCGGCACATCTTCAATGACCATGCTCAGATCAATGGAGGCGGGCAGCAATCCTCTCATCACTTCATGAATCTCCTCCAACACAGCCTTGACCGAAAGTACCTGTCGGACATGGCTGGTGTGGAGGCCCAACCCGGCCAGTTGAGCGGTCAAAGCTGCGGCACGTCCTCCGCTTCGAAATATGTCATCGACCGGCGCATATAGCGGATCGTTCGCCTTGAGATGGGAAAGGACCACACCCGTCTGCCTCCCGATCACCGACACGAGATGGCTCAGTTCATCGGCAATCTCTCCCGCAATCCGACCGATCGCCTCCATCTTCTGCGCGTCATAAAGTTGCTGCTCGAGGCCTTGGCGCTCCTTTTTCTCCTCCCGGACATGGTCATTCGCCCGTGAGAGATCGCCCTTGAGACCCTTGACGCGGACCTCTAACTGATCACGTGACGCTTGCAAGGCCCGTTCAGCCTCTTTCAGCGCCTCGATACTCCCCAGCAATTGTGTTTTTTGTCGCCGTTCGTCCCCGATCGTTTGCAGCGCAAGCCCATAGAATATCGCCATCACCAACAGCACCGGTATTCCCAGCAGATGCCCAGGAGACAACGAACCGGTTTGCACGACCCCTTGATAGAGGATGACGCCATACCCAGCACAGAGCAACAGCGATAGCCCAATGACATGAGAGAGTCGCCGCACCGAGGCGGCAATGAGCATGAGGATAAAATATGACAGATAGAGTTCCGACCTGGCGTGACCCGAAAGATAGATGGTCGCGGTCACAAGAACCGTATCGATTCCGATCACAGTCCCGCTGAACCACGCGGCCTGTAAGATCGAGGCCGGCACATACCACAGGCAGAGGACCATCGCCACCAACCCAATGACGATAACCCCGATCATTGGGCGGCTTGCGATCAGCTCCGCTCCAGACAATAACTGGTAAGCCAACATGATGCCGATCAACGACTGAAGCACAACATATCGTGGGCGTGAAATCATGCTGTCGTGACACGAATCTGCCGAAGACGGCTCGACATGATTTTCAGATGGTACAGCAAGACTACTCATCTGTATGATCTCCTGTTCGGACGACCGAAGACTAGCAGGACACTAAAAAAGTCGCCCGTCTCACCCGCCCAACCCAGGCAGCTACTTCACCCTCCCACCCTGAGACTGCCAAGACAGCCTCTTTGCCCAGGGACGCGCCTTTTCCCATGCAGCGTTCTCGCATCGTTCAGACCCTCAACGTACCCCA
>DATHTZ010000557.1:0-5727 GCA_035462675.1 Nitrospiraceae bacterium
GTAGAGATCCAAACGATCGGATGAGCCCCGCTTCCCCATTCCCCATCGGCTCGAGTACACCCACTCAAGCCGCTCAACGCCCGGCCAGCCCTCCACAGAGTCAGGCCGGTCAGCGCCCGGCCTCGTGTAGGCCACAAAGTCGATGCCCCCTTGCTGCGCCAGCATCGTGCGGAGTAGATGGTAGCTGTGCCACCCCACTCCGCCCATATCGCCTACCATCGGATTTGCGTCAATGCCGATTCTCATCCTCGCCCCTTCTCACAGGATGCTGAAAAAGTCCACCAGCATCGTTCTCGCATCGCTCAAAGGCTCAACGTACCGAAGCGTACGCCTCGCCTTTTCGCTCGCTGCGGCCTTGCTAGACGGCCTTTTTGAGCATCCTGTGTGCAGTTCTCCCATTGTCCTAGCCGTGTGAGCCAATGAGACTCCGGCGTGCTACAAATTTTCTCCAAAGCCTTCTATGCTCCCAATACTTCGCCATAGAGCCGTTCCATGTGCACAACAGACGCATCGAGACTAAATCGCTCCTGCGCACGCGCCCTCCCGTTACGGCCCATCTGCTCTCGCCGAACGTGGTCTTCCAGGAGGAACACCACGGTTGCGGCCAATGATTCGACCTCTCCCGGAGGAACAAGCAAGCCAGTCTCTCCCTGCGCCACGACTTCGGGAAGCCCCCCTGTCGTCGTCGCCACCACGGCTTTTCCCATTGCCATCGCTTCGACCACCGCCAGACCGAAGGCTTCCTTGAGCGAGGGATGCACATAGAGATCCAAGGCAGAGAGATAGGAGGCGACGAATTCTTGGAACCCGGCAAAATGAACTCGCTCCGCAATCCCTCGCTCCACCGTTATCGCTTTCAATCGTGCGCAGTACTCGGCCCCCCCACCCCCAATGATGAGATAGTGCACCATCGGCATGGCGGAAAGAATTGCAGGGAGAGCGTCCAGCATCACTTCATATCCCTTGAGCGGCAACAGATTGGCGACGGTGCCTAACAGCAGCGCCTCACGGGGAACCCCATATTGCGCTCGAATATCGTGATTCACCTCTGAAGAAACCATGGCTGAACAATCCACTCCACTATAGTGCGTGCGAACCCGATTGGACGAGACACCGCCGGTCAGCACCCCCTGCTCAACCTGATGCGACACCGCGACAACATAATCCACCCGGTCCAAGGCATACTGGCTCACCTTCCTCGGCTGAGTCTCCTGCCGGACATGGGCGATGATGGGTATACGGTGAGACAACCCGGCCACGGCTCGAACCGTGTGAGGAACCCACCAGAGATCATTCACGTGGACCAACGCCGGCTGAACGTCAGCCAGCAGCTTGCGCAAACGACGCACAGCCGCGTACCGGCTCACGAGTGAAGAGACTTTTCTCCAGGGAGGCAGGTTGACTGGATAGGTAGGCACAGCCTGCGCCAGGGCCACCTCGCGCAGGGGACCAATTCCTGGACACGCAATGGTTGGATGCCAGATACGACGGTCCAATCTGGTCAGCAGTGCGATCAGATCGCGTTCCGCCCCGCCAATAGACTCGATCCCATGCACGTACAGAATTCGCGTGCCCACTACCTGCGGTCCAATTGAGAGGCATCCTGCCTCATTGCATCCCACAGCTTGGCATATTTCACAAAGGTGTACATGCTGGCGAATACACAGATAATGAGTCCGCGCATTCCATCGCGATACCCCTGCCTTTTGAAATAGTACTTCCAAAAGGTAAACAGCGGACGCATTGTCAGATCAGTCCATCGAACCGTCTTTTTCGTTTTCCCGCGCTCTCTCGCTGCCAATGTCGTAAAATTATTGAACTTCTTGAAGTGGTCTTCGATCGTCCGTTCCGTGTAATGATCAAGCGCATGGGTCAGATATCCGTGCAGTCCTTCAAACACAAATCGGTTGTGAGGCTCGCTGGCATCTAACCGACCGACGCCACGCCGGAATAACCTAAGCTGATAATCCGGATACACCCCTCCCCACCGAATCCACTTCCCATAATAATAATTCTTCCTCGGAAGCGAATAGGCCACCGGATCTGCTTGGCCGGAAGCCTCTAACACGCGTTGGATTTCTGCACGGAGATCGTCACTGACTCGCTCATCGGCATCTAGAATAAACACCCAGTCTGATGTGGCACGATCGATCGCGGAATTTTTTTGTTCACCAAAACCATTCCACTTGCGCTGGAAGACATGCGGCGTAAACTCCCGGCAAATCTCAACGGTATTGTCGGTACTATACGAATCGACTGCGATGATTTCATCCATCCACGCTACCGAGTCCAGAGCTTCGCGAATGTTCCGTTCTTCATTGAACACGACAATCGCGCAAGAAATTGTTTGATGCATTTCGGTTCCTTCAGGCAACGGTGGACAGACCGGAAGCACTGATCATGACGGCACTCCACCGTGCAGTAGCGTCGCCGCCTGATCAAACTGACGGCGGTACTGCTCGACGACGCGATCGGGGCTGATCCAGAGCCGGCGCCAAGCCGTGGCACGATCCAGCTCCTGAACCAATTTTTTCATAGGTTTCAGCACTCGCCGAGCGAGCCGCTGACCGAAGGGTGAAGTGGAAAACTCCGCCGGTTTACACCACAAGTCGGCTTGTTCAGCCTGGCTCCACTTCCGGTCGATTGTCAATCGTTCATGGATGCAGGCAAACGGCTCCCGCTTACTCTTCATCGTCGCCCGGATGAAATGATGTACGAACGACGCCCCCACGACCATGCATCGCTTCATATCCCCGACCACCTGTTCGCGCTTGCGCAGGGTGTAGTACAAGTCCCAGTCAGCGGACTGAATCCGTTCGTCCAACCCCCCGAGTGCGTCATAGGTCGAATGCCTGATCATGACGCAGGACCCGACGATCCCGTCAAACATCGTTCCAGCGAACGAATGATGCGCCTCTCCGCAATAGCGTTCCCAATCCCCATACATCGCCTGAATCATCGTTCGTAGCTGGTCGATGCCTTTCCCACTGGAGAGCCGTCCTTGTCCGATGGCCGCCCAGCGTCCCTGCATCCAATCGGTCAAGGAAGCAGTCGGCATCATTTCCAGCCCCAGCGGCGACGCGGCATCCAGACGATGTCGCTCCATCGCCTCGATCAAGAATCCGTTCCAGTTCGGCGCGACGTACAGGTCATTATTGATATGGCAGAGAAACTTTCCGCTCGCCGCGTCGGATCCGAGATTCATCGATTCCGGGTAGCAGAGGTTTCGATCGTTTCGAATCACCCGGCACCCGTTGGCTTCGAAGAACTCCGCCGACCCGTCCGTCGAATGATTATCGATGACAATGACCTCGTAAGGACCGGTCGTGTACCGGCGGATCCCTTCCAGAAACAGTTGGTTGTGCCCTATTTGATTGTGCACGGCGACGATGATACTCAGCATGATATGACTCTTGGCCAGCCCATTTTGTTATCCTCGGAATCCACGTCTGGCGATCTCCTGATAAAACCGCAAGTTGAGCCACCGATTTCGCCTGGCCCCCCATCGGCGTGCCTCACGAATGCGTTCTTGCATCACAGAGGGGTGTTGCCCGGCAAAGTCTTTCAATACTGCATAGTCTTCATACTGAAACGTTTTCTGCTGGTACAAGGCCGCTTGTTTCGGAGGTGTCGTTGCACCATGATAGACCGAGATCTGTTCTTTCACCTTCGCGAGCATCGTCTTGGGGTCCTTCACCCACCCATAGTGAAAGACACGGCCGTTCGATGGGGCAATCCATTCCTTCGGTCCACTCTGGAGATACTGCTGCGTTGTCTTGAGATGAAATCCCACAGCATCGCCGCAGGACTCGACTTCCCCATTGTTCCGGATGATCCGCACCGCTTTGTGGTAGAACCAGGGATTCGTCGTCCAATAGTCCGCGACAAAATGCAGATACCGGAACAAGAGCCCTTTCACCTCTTGATTGCCGAACTGGCGACGCATCGCCTCCTGAATGATCGGCAAATCGTCCTCGTGCACCACCTCGTCGGCTTGGATGTAGAACGCCCAATCGCCGGTACAGTGTGACAACGCGATGTTGGTCTGCTGCGCGTAGATCAGTCCGTCTTTTCGCAGCGTCTCATCCCAGACCGACTCCACGATCCTGATCTTCGGATCGCCGATCGAGCGAATCAGCTCAAGCGTGCCATCGTCGCACCGCCCGACATTCACGATGAATTCATCGACCACCGGCAAAATGGATTGGATCGACTCCACGACCGGATAGTCGTACTTCACCACGTTCCGCACGAAGGTAAATCCGCTGACTTTCATAGTTGGTGTCTATTTGGTCTGTTCGGTCTATCTGGTCTATCGAGTATCAAACCTTTCCATTTTAAGGACCAAACAGACCGGATAGACCAGACAGACTAGACAGACACTTTGTCCTTCTTCAGCTCCCAGAATTTCGCATACTTCATGACGGTGTAATAGGCATAGAGGCCTGAAAGAATCAAGCCTGGCATGCCGTCGAGGAAGCCGGCTCGCTGCACATACATCTTGAAAAACGCGCCGAGCGGATGGGTGATCAGTTGAGGGGGGGAGAACCGCCGGCCCTGCTCCACCATGCGGCGAGCCATCAAATCCGAGTAGCGACCCTGCTTTGCTAGGTAGTGATCGATGTCCCGAAAGGGATACTGCAGCGCGGGACTTTTGAGATACCCGACCGGCCCATCACAATCAAAGCTCTCATGGACCAGTTCTTCGCGATAACGAAATCGTCCCTTTCGAAACAACTGCGGTTGCCGATAATCGGGATACCAGCCGCAATGTTTGATCCACCGGCCTAAGAAATAGTTTTTCCTTGGAACAAAGTAGGCATCCGCCGCCGGTCCATGGTCGAGCAGCAGTCGAATCTCTTCCCGCAACTCAGGCGTCATCCTCTCATCGCTATCCAAACTGAAAACCCACTCATGGGTCGTGAGCGCGACCGCCTGATTGCGCAGATTGCCGAATCCTTTGAAGTCAACTTGATAAACCTTATTCGTAAACTCGCGACTGATTACAGCCGTCTGATCCTTACTGTGGGAATCCACGACAATCAACTCATCGCCCCAGTCTGCCACAGACTCAAGGCAGGGCCGCATATTGGGCTCATCATTGTAGGCAATCACATAGACCGAAAGTTTAACAGGGAGCGGCATGACGATGCTGACTCCCTAGAAATCCAATAGTCCGCAAGTCTGAGACAACGGCATACGACCATGCAGGATGCTCAAAAAGGCCGTTCAGCAAGGCCGCAGCGAGAGAAGAGGCGAGGCGTACGCTTCGGTACGTTGAGCCTCTGAACGATGCGAGAACGCCAACCTGGGAGAAGCGCGTCTCGGCGCGCAGGGGTTGGGCGGGTGAGAAGGGCGACTTTTTCAGCATCCTGCTAGACATGCACGACCTTGAGCGGCGCAGGCTGTCGAGTGACCTCCATGACTTGCCGTGCCACCGTCTCCACCGTCAGCCTGTCGAGACAGTCCCAATAGGGGCAGGCCTCGTAAATACATTTTTCACAAGTCGGCACATCCGGGCGCAAGACGACTCCCTGGCCGAGCGGCTGCCACCGCGTCGGAAGGTTGTTGCGACGCGGATCGAACAGACTAACAGTCGGAACCCCGCAGGCTGCGGCAATGTGGGCCGGGCCTGTCGCGCCGGAAACCACCGCGTGACTCGCCGCAATTACGGCTATCAACTCGCGCACCGATAACTGCCCCATGAGATTCAAGACCGAGGGAGGA
>DATHTZ010000558.1:0-3207 GCA_035462675.1 Nitrospiraceae bacterium
CTGCGCGCGTCGAACGACTACAGCTTCATCGTGGGGTTTCCGCGAGCACGAAAGGGCACCTGGCGCTCCCTCCTTCCCTTCCAGGTATGTGCATCGAGCAACCACCTCCCCTTTAAAAAATAGGTCCCTCCAAGCTTGCTCGTTTTCCCCTAACGGGAGGGTGGGCTGCTTGGTCTCCCACTGCACGCAACCTTCGCACCCGCCCACCCACTGGCACGCCGAGACGTGCCAGTAGCCCAGGCGAGAGCCTTCTGAGGCCGCGCGTTGCGCGAGCACAACAGATCATCAGCCTCCCTCCCCTCCCATGCGTGTCCCTCCCCGCATCCCCTGCAGGAATTATTCTCCCCGCATCAAGCGCGCCTCTCCTCCACTTTCTGAACCCCTGAATTTTCCTCACATCTCTTCAAGCTTTTCCTTCCGAATTCGACGGCACCCCGGTTGCTCAAGAATCTGATCGTCAACGCACAGGCAAGACGGCCAGGAAGGGGGTGAAGCAGGATCGAGGCCGAAGCGCGTTTCACGTTTTACGGTTCGACAGGCTCACCGTCCCGAGCCAAGTCGAGGGACCTTTCACGTTTCACCAAATAAGGAGATGCCACCATGCAGAATCCGTCATCGTCAGTTTCGTCAGGAAACATTTCACCCGCCATTGTCGGGTCGGATAAGAGCACCAAGGAGGTCTATGTCGTCGGCGGGATGGTCCTCATCCTGGCCGTCGCCATCGGAGGCGGCTGGTACTACTCCGGGCAGGGTCAGGCTTACGTCTCGAAGCCAATGGCTGAGACCCTCAGTAATGCTCAAGTCACGAAGGTGCTCAAGACCAGCACGACCCCACCCGTCGAGCCGATCGTGCACAGCCAGACTGTCCCCGCCGCCAGCTACAAGTCCGACAGCATCCATACGGATATCTATTTCGAGGTAGGACGCAAGGGACTCACAGACGACGCCAAAGCGATCCTTGCCACGCAGGCTGACTTGGCAAAGAACGATCCCGACCTCGGCATTCTCGTCCAGGGCTATACAGATCGACAGGGTTCCGTCGGCTACAACATGAAGCTCGGCATGAAGCGGGCAGAGACGGTGAAAGCCGAACTCATGAACGCCGGTGTTGCCGAGTACCAAATCAAGGTGGTGAGCCTGGGTGAAGAGGGCGCGCTCTGCCTAGACAACAGCGATGTCTGCCGCAACATGAATCGCCGGGTGCATCTCGAAATCTGCAAGATCGGCAAGGACCATATGATGCTTCCCATCGTCGCCACAGAGCCAACGGCCACCGGACCGATCCAATCAGCGGACGACCAGAATGCCAATACAGATGGTCAGAGCTCACTTGCCGAAACACTCCTTCCTTCCCTTGCCGATCCCTCGGCAGGCGATCCGTCTCCACTGATTACAGATTCGCCTTCCGGCAGCTAACCAGTACCGAATCTGATCCTGGAGGAGCTATTCGGCTTCTCCAGGATGCGGCCTGGCCCTGGGCCGACATCTGGCCAATCGCACGGCTGGTTGTGCCGGGTCTAACAGGCTGCGAAAAAACCACTTTGGCACGCTAGAACGTCTATGGTCTGTACATGTGAGACAGAAGGAGAACACGCCCCGCAGGATGCTCGAAAAGTCCAGCTTTCTCACCCGCCCAACCCTGCCGCGCAAAGACGCGGCTTATCCCAAGCAAGGCCGCAGCGAGTGAAAGACCGGGAGACGTACCCTCTGGGGCGCACGGTGCGACGAATAAGGAGCACCACGTTTGTGCGCGCCGCCGAGTGGTGAGGCGGCCGGGTCCCCGTTGAGGATTTTGATGAACCGAGAACGCCGCTGGCGGGCATTTTCAGCATCCGACTAGCAAGCAGAATCATGCCGCGGCGGGAAGCGGAAAACAATACCGATTTCCACCCGACTCTCTCGCACTGTCCATCGCAGCCTTCGCACTCGCGAACAAGTCGTTGATCTCCTGGCCATCGAGCGGGTACACCACCAGCCCGAGGCTCACCGTGAGGGTCATTTCCTGTTTCTCGATGGCCCAAGGCTTCGCGAACGCGCTCAGAATCCGGTCGCCGACAATTTCCATATCGGCCCGGCTGTTGATCCCTTCGAGCAGGCAGGTAAACTCATCCCCGCCAAGACGCGCGGCCGTATCGACTTCTCGCAAGCATTTCTTGAGGCGATCGGCAACCTCTTTCAACAAGAGGTCTCCCGATTCCTGCCCAAACGTCTGACTGGTCTCTGTGAAACAGTCCAGCCCGCACAGCATCAGACCGACCACATGCTTTTTACGCTTGGCCATGGCCACGGCATGGACCATCCGGTCGCGGAACAATACGCGATTCGCAAGAGTGGTAAGCGGATCATGCTGCGCAAGGTAGCTCAGATGTTGCTCGGCTTTTTTTCGTTCAACGGCATGTCGGAGCGCACGAGTGAGCTGCTCCGAGGTCGACCCCTCTTTAATCACGACCTCCTGCGCGCCATGTTGGATCATCTGCCGCTCCGCCGCTTCATCGTCTTTTTCACCGAGTACCACGATCGGCATCCGGCCCAACGCGGCCTGGATAAGATCCAACGTATCCAAACCATGGGTGTCGACTAAGGTCCGATCCATGAGAATGGCGTCGAAAGACTCGCGACCCAGCCGATGCAGAGCGCTGCTGAGACGCTCCACGTGGGTCACCTCGATCTGCCCATTCTCTTTCTCCCGCAGGAGATTTAGGGCACGTTGCGCATCGGCGGGATTGTTCTCGACTAACAGGACTCGAATCATGGCAAACCTCATAGAACAGATATTACTCGTCGCCTCGGTGAAAGGCTTACGCGTCCGTCTCACATGCAATGAGACCCTCGATCATAGTACACGAGATGAAAAACACAGTTCTTTTCACCGCCGATATTGCTCACTCGCCCGCATGTTTCATGAATACTGCTGCCCTAATCACGGACCCGCTGCTCGTTCGCGTGACGCGTCGTTCGTGAGTTGTGAGCGAGACATGCAAGACGTGCCCGACAGGCGCGAGTCGCGGAGATGGAAACATCCGCCTTCCCGTTTTTCTCGCAAGAATAACGAGATCCGCTTCACGCAGAACACATATTCGAGCAATGTTATGACGAATTGTCAAACAATACAGGCTAGTTGGAATACTTCCGGCTGTTCCTGTCCGGTGCTTTCCATTTCCACGGCGGGACAGGATTGGGGTCGGCCCACAGGCCCTTGCCGGAAGC
>DATHTZ010000559.1:0-9984 GCA_035462675.1 Nitrospiraceae bacterium
GAGGGTAATGTTGTCATCTCCAACAAAGTTACTATTCTTCATGTGTCATCCTCCCCTTGACAGCCAACTATTCGGGCCAGCTTACACTATTCATGCTGCCAAGGCCTAGGAGATTCCAAATGTATGCCGGAGACGTTCCCATATTCCCTCTCCATGCACTTCACAGTAGACGCTGGGCTCTGTACCCTCGATGAACACCTCTGATACCTGCTCGGGACACTGAGACGTGGCCAACTGCCCGGTCTTCGGATCAATGTCGCGGGCGACGACACCGGGCGGCATCACGAATGCGGGGACCGTGGGCGGAATGATCCGGCCTGCGAGTTCCATCCAAATCGGCAGGGCTGCTTGCGATCCCGTGAGACGCAGAGGCCGTTCATCGTCGAATCCCACCCAGACCCCGATCACCACGTCGGACGTGTAGCCCACGAACCAGGCATCGCGATAGCCGTCCGTTGTGCCGGTTTTCCCGGCCACCGTGCCTTGAAGTCCGAGAACCTTGGCTTTCCTCGCAGTGCCTCGCTGAATGACGCCTTCGAGGAGAGACGTTAACACATAGGCCCCTTGAGGTGAGACCGCCTGTTGCCGATCCGGTACGCTATTCCACACGAGATCTCCCTGTCGATCCCTGGTCGATCTCACGGCAGTCGGCTTGACGGCGATCCCTCCGTTCGCGACTGCTCCATACGCCGCCGTGATCTCCATCAACGACACCGACGAACTGCCCAAGGCCACCGACGATAGATCGTCGCCGATGGCGCTCGTCACGCCGAGACGATGCAGCAATTGCACGATCGGCTTCGCCCCCAGGGTCTTGGCTGCCCGCACCGCCGGGACATTGAATGACTGTTCCAACGCACTCCGTACAGTGACAGGCCCATGAAATTGTTTGTCGTAGTTCTGCGGAGACCAGGGACCGGTCTCCGACTCAAAGGTCACCGGTTCGTCCACCAACAAGCTCGCTGCGGTTAACTGGCCGGCCTGACCCTCACGGGCCGCTTCCAGCGCCGCAAGATAGACGAAGGGTTTGAAGAGCGAGCCCGGTTGTCGCCGCGCCTGAACGGCGCGATTGAATTGACTCTGCCGGTAGTCCCGCCCTCCGACCAATGCCAGTACAGACCCGGTCTTGGGATCGAGCACCACCACCGCCCCTTGCACCGGTTCCAGCGCACTCTTGAGATGGGGATGCGCAGCCTCAAGCTTGGCCAGTCCCTTCTCCAACGATTCGGTGGCCGCCTGCTGGATCATGGAATCGAGTGTGCTGTCGATCCGCAAGCCTTCCGGCAAGGGGACCACGCCGGCCTCCTCCACCTGGCGAAGCACGGCATCGACAAAGTAGGGCGCATCGGTCAGGACGTCCTCTGACGGAATCACGTGCACCGGTTCATTCATGGCACGGTTCCACACCTCTTCGGTCAGGAGACTCGTCTCCCGCAGACGCCGCAACACGATATCGCGCCGCTGTTTCGCCGACTCAGGATGTCTCGTCGGCGCATAGCTATTGGGCCCCTTGATCAGACCGGCGATCATCGCGACCTCTTCGACCGTCAATTCCTGGAGAGTCTTGCCGAAATAGCGATGGGCGGCCTCTCGCACCCCAAAAATCGAGACGAATCCTGCCTGCCCGAGATAGATTTCATTCAGATAGCTTTCAAGGATGTCCTGCTTCGTATACTTCACCTCCAGGACCAGTGCCGCCAAGGCCTCTTTGAATTTTCGTCCCATCGTCCGCTGCGGCGAGTAAAACAAATTCTTCGCCAGTTGCTGGGTGATGGTACTGCCGCCCTGCACCACTCCACCTTTGATGAAATTGGCCCAGAGCGCCCGTCCAACAGCCACTAGATCGATGCCAAAATGGGAATAGAACCGGCGATCTTCGATAGTCAGAATCGTCTCAATGATCCGCGGAGGAATCTGCGCCAACGGAACCCATTCGCGCACCTGGCGCGACTCACCACGCACCCCGCTCAGGAGTTCTGGTTCCAGAAAAATAGGGAACAGCGACGTCCCATCACGCGGAGAGAGAACATCCGTCACTCGTCCCTGATCCAACGGTAACGTCACCGTCGTCGCATCGACATGGCCCTCCGGCTGCGGATGGAGATAGACCGTCAAGGCCTTATCAGTCAGCTGATAGTCGCCGGGAGACTGCACCGGGGCGATCACTCGTCGATAACCCAGCCGTTGCAGCCGCTCAAGCAGGCGGCTGTGCACAAGCGAGAGATCGGGTTGCAGCAAGAAGGATCTACTATACAGACGCAACGGAGGATGCTCGTCGCTCTTGGGCAGGGCAAGAAAGGTCGCCAAGTACGCGCCATAGGCCACGACGACTAGGCCAAGCACGGCAACGAGGCCTGCCAGGACTATGCTCGCATATGTCACCCATCGTACAGATCTCTTCACGGTTCTAGTCCGCATGATTCATGACGGTTCGTTGAGAAATCGCCGAGCCTCGTCGCGAGACCAGCGCGCGGACCGTGTGAACCCGATGCGTACTCGTGCAGTACGGTGAGGGTCCGAGGGGCGAGCCCGCTGGCCGAAGGCTCGTCGTAGCAGGGGATCGGTGATTGTAGCAGAAGCGTTCATGAATCATGCGGGCTAAAACCTCACCAAGCATAACCGATATGCGCAGGGCGAGCGAGAAGCGCGAGACGGGTGAGAGATAATGGAAGTCCAATCTGTTCACGCCGCACTTGTCCCGCGTGTCTTGCCTCTCACGCGTCACGCGTTCCGATCTTCTGAGGCAGGAGCGAGCCGACAACCATCCCCGTCGCGGCCAGGAGAAACCCGACCAGTTGCGGAGGCCAGATCGAATCTGGCGGGCCGAACAGTTCCAGCCCCATCCAAGTCATCAGCCCGACCACAAAGGCACACAAGGCCCCTTGCGTCGTCGCTCGGGACCAAAACAGTCCGGCACAGAGTGGAACGAAGGCCGCCACCAGCGTGACCTTGTTGGCGTTGACCACGAGCTGGTAGATGCTGGAGCTGGAGCTGAGTGCAATGGTCAGGACCAGGGCGGCAAAGACCACCACAACCAGCCGCATGACTCGAAGAAACTCCCGGTCACTGAGGCGAGGCAGCGCCCCTTTGATTACATTCTCGCTCAGTATCACCGACGGCGCCAACAACGCCGCGCTGGCACAGCTCATCACCGCCGAAAGGACAGCCCCGAAAAACAGGATCTGCGCAAAGACCGGTGTGTGGCCCAGGATCAAGGTCGGCAACACCAGCTGAGAATCCTGATCCAGGAGCGTATTGAACAGAGCCGGATCGACGAGCGTCGCCGCATAGGCCAGAAACATCGGCACAAAACAGATACAGAAGTAGAGTGTGCCGCCCAGTATCGATCCGCGTATGGCCGTGCGTTCATCCTTCGCCGAGGTGATGCGTTGGAATACGTCTTGTTGGGGGATCGACCCCAACATCATCGTGATCAGGGCCCCGATAAAGGGAATCCAAGCCGCGAACGTAGCCGGCGGAAGAAAATCTAACTTACCGGAGGCAGCCGCGTGGTCGATCACAACACCCACTCCCCCCACTAATCCACTGACGACAGAGGCGATATAGAGCAGCCCTCCTATGATTACGGAGATTTGGACAAAGTCCAAAATGGCGACAGAAAACATGCCACCGAAGGTCGTATAGACCAGGACGATCACTGCGCCGATTACCATCCCGACGGGCTGACTCACGGCGCCCCCCGTAACCGCGTTCAGCACTAATCCGAACACTTTGAACTGTGCAGCCACCCATCCGAGGTAGGACCCTGCAATGCATAGGGCACAGAGGACCTCAACGACGCGATTGTACCGCCCACGATAAAAGTCTCCGACGGTCAGAAGATTCAGCCGATAGAACCGGGGGGCAAAGAATAACCCGACCAGGATCAAGCAGAGGCTCGACCCGAAGGGATCGGCAACCACGCCCCGCAATCCTTCCTTTACGAATGTGGCCGAAATTCCGAGTACGGCCTCTGCTCCGAACCAGGTCGCAAAGACCGTGGCAATCACGATCGGTAGCGGCAAGCCGCGACCAGCCACTGCAAAATCCTTTGTGGTATGGACTCGTTTGGCGGCGGCAAGTCCGATCCCCACCGACAGGAGCAGATAAAGGATGACGAACCCGAGAATCATGGAGGCGACTTAGGCATACGTGTGGACGGATTTTAGCAGGATGCTGAAAAAGTCCGCCAGCAGCGTTCTCGGTTCATCGAAATCCTCAACGTACCCCGTAGGGTACGCCTCCGGTTTCGACTCGCCTGCGGCCTTGCTGGACAGCCTTTTTGAGCATCCTGCGGGAATGTTCTCCCATTGTGCCACATGCGTAGACCATCGATGTTGTAGCGTATCAAAATAGTTTGCCGAAGCCTGCTAGTGAGGCTTCGGCAACGGCGCAACGGCAGAGCAAATCTGGTTCATCAGATTAATCTGGTTCCATCAAATAAACGAAACAAACCAAACAAACAAGACGAACCAACTTGCCCCCCTGGTCCTTTGAGCCTTTGCATGTTAGGCTAATACCAATTGCTACCAAGCGAGAGACCTATGAACGATCTCGCAATTCATCGGAAAGACTCCTCTCAGAAGACAGCAAGGCTGTGGCCCCAGCTCTTTATCGGAGCGATCGGAGTAGGAATGGTGTTGGCTGGACTACCGGCCCAGGCGAGCGAGTCGCAGACTCTGTGGGAATGTTCGAGTTATACCGGTGACGCCCACACCCGTTGTGTGGAAACCTTTGCGGAATGGCAGCGCGACCAGATTGCAGCACTCCAAGGAAAGCTGCAAGCACAACAAGAGACCGTCGATCGCATACAAGATCAGCTCAACCGCCAAGCCTCCACGAATGCCGAGCTGCAACGTCAACTGTCACGCCCACCCGCCGTGCAAGTAGCCCCTCCCCTCTACACCTATCCCTCTGTGGGGCTCAGCTTTTCCTTGGGAAGCCCCTGGATCTACGGGCCACCATTTTTTGACCACCCGTATATCTTCGGCCCAGGCTACTATGGGCATCGTCACTGGGGCCACCGTTGGTAACCAAGCCGTCCTGACTCCGATCCGCTTTCTTGTATCTAGGCATAATTGTCTTGAGCCCTACCGCAATATCGCATACCCTACACAAGTTCTAGGCCTTATGATATCAAGTCCGTTACAGTCACCCACAAAGAAAGGATAGCTCATGCGCGTTATTGTCTCCTATTTGATAACCCTACTTTGCCTCGGGGCCACTGCGGCATTCGCTACGGCCCCAGAGCCCACAACCGATGAGCAAAAAACCCTTTATGCCTTAGGATTAGCCATCAGCCAATCGCTCGGAACCTTCAGCCTGAGCGAGTCAGAGCTCGATCTTGTGAAATCCGGCATCACTGATGGAGTCTTCAAAAAGACCCCCAAAGCAGACCTCCAGACATTCGGGCCGAAGATTCAACAACTGCAACAGGCTCGCGCCTCGGTCGTCGCAGAAGCGGAAAAGAAAGCGGGGGCTGCGTTCCTCACAAAAGCCGCGGCAGAGTCCGGCGCCAAGAAGACCGAGTCCGGCGCCATCCTCACGACCATCAAGGAAGGCAAAGGCGCGACCCCGAAAGTCACGGACACCGTGAAGGTCCACTACCACGGAACTCTGACCGATGGGACAGTATTCGATAGTTCCGTCAAACGGGGCGAGCCGGCCACGTTCGGATTGAATCAAGTGATCAAATGTTGGACGGAAGGGGTCCAGCAGATGAAAGTCGGCAGCAAGAACAAATTGGTCTGCCCATCGAATCTCGCCTATGGCGACAAAGGCGCGCCCCCTTCGATCAAGCCCGGTGCAACGTTAGTCTTCGAGGTTGAACTCCTCGAGATCGTCGCTGCTGCGAAGTAGATCCTCATTGTCTCCTCATACGGTCGAGCGGGAACACGTCCCGCTCGACCTCGCTTGGCCATCCATTCGACGAAAGGTTCGCCCACTGGCGCGATGAGGGGAACCCTCCTGCACACCTCCCCCTGTAGGCATAATTGTCTTGATCCCCATGCGCGACATCGCATAATTTAGAGAGGTTCAAGCCGTGCGATTTCAGACCCGTCGCCGTCACACATATAGAAAGGACCGCTCATGCGCTTCGTTGTCCCCTGTTTGGTGACCCTGCTTTGCCTGGGAACCACTGCAGCATTCGCTGCAGCCCCGGAACCCACAACCGATGAACAAAAAACGCTCTATGCTTTAGGATTAGCCATCAACCAATCGCTCAGCAACTTCAGCTTGAGCGAGCCTGAATTTGAACTTGTGAAGTCCGGCATCACCGATGGGTTCCTCAAACGGCCCGCCAAAGTGGACCTTCAGGCGTTCGGCGTGAAGATTTCACAACTGCAAGAGGCTCGGGCCTTGGTCATTGCAGAAGCTGAGAAAAAGACGGGAGCCGCGTTCCTCGCGAAAGTTGCGGCGGAATCCGGTACCAAGAAGACCGACTCAGGCGCGATTCTCAAGACAATCAAGGAAGGGAGCGGCGCCACTCCAAAAGTCTCGGACATGGTAAAAATGCACTATCAAGGCACCTTGATCTACGGGACCGTGTTCGATAGCTCAGCCAAGCAGGGTGAGCCGGCCATGCTTAGAGTGAATGAAAAGAGCAAGTGTTGGGTAGAGGGCATCCAGCAGATTAAAGTCGGCGGCAAGAGCAAGTTGGTCTGCCCGTCGAGCCTCGCCTATCGCGACAAGGGGTTGCCCCCCCTGATCAAGCCCGGCGCGACGTTAGTGTTCGAGATCGAACTCCTTGAAATCATCGCTACCAAGTAGCTCCGCACTGTGGTCTTCACGACGTCGAGCGGGACACTCTCTCGCTCGACGTCCTAATCCCTCACTAACTCTTCACCTTCATTCAGCGAGGTGGCTAATGTGGTCTCCGCTGCGCGCATCGAGCAAAGCTATAGATGATACCTCCAAGCTCGCGCATTATCCTCTGAGGGATGGGGGCTGATTGATCTTCCACTGCGCGTACCCCCCAATCCCCTATATTTCTTCAGGGGTAGCCTGGCCGATCCTCGATTGCGCGTGTCGAACGAGCACCTTCCGAGCGTGCACGTTCCGCGAGCAGGAGGACGACCAGGCTACCCTTCCCCCCCTTGCAGTTCTCTCG
The DNA here is from genome assembly GCA_035462675.1 of Nitrospiraceae bacterium. Taxonomy (GTDB): domain Bacteria; phylum Nitrospirota; class Nitrospiria; order Nitrospirales; family Nitrospiraceae; genus Palsa-1315. The sequence goes on from DATHTZ010000559.1 coordinate 7,112, forward strand.
TCCACCCCGTACACTGACATCTTCGCGATCCAGCCTGGCCTGAACAGTCCTGCCTGATCGTCTATCAGCTGATCAATCATTGAGTCATCCGTTCGGTAGAGCTATGCCACCAACGATTCTCCTAAGCTGCGAATCCATCAGCAAAAGCTATGGGGTGAAACCCCTGTTTTCCGACCTATCGGTCGGGTTGGCCGAGGGCGATCACGTCGGACTGGTTGGGCCTAACGGCTCAGGCAAATCGACCTTGCTCAAGATCATGGCAGGGCTCGAAGAGCCAGATGAGGGCACCAGATCGATGCGACGGCAACTCCACATCGGCTACGTGCCGCAAGATCCGTCATTTGACGGGACGCAGACGATCGAAGATGTACTCGCACAGGTCCTGATCGACCAAGGTCTGGACCCTCACGACCATAGCGATCGCACCTCCTCGGCGCTCACCCTGGGAGAGTTTCCCTCAACCGACCAGTCCACCGCCACGCTCTCCGGAGGATGGAAGAAACGCCTGGCCATCGTCCGGTCATTGATGCTGGAGCCGGACGTCCTACTGATGGACGAGCCCACCAACCATCTGGACGTCGAAGGCATCCTATGGCTGGAGCGATTGCTACGGGCCGAAGCCCGGGCTTTTCTCGTTGTGAGTCACGATCGGCGTTTTCTTGAAGCGGTGACGTCTCGGATGGTCGAGCTGAATCGCAGTTACCCCACCGGGGTTTTTGAATCCAAAGGGAACTACAGCGCCTTTCTGGAACAGCGGGATGCTGCGCTGCACGCGCAAGCCAACTACGAAGCGTCACTGGCCAATCGTGTCCGGCGAGAAGTGGAATGGCTCAGGCGCGGGCCAAAAGCCCGCACGACGAAAGCCAAATCTCGGATCGACTCGGCCAGCCGCTTGATCGAGGAATTGAACAGCGCCGACGCCCGGAAAGACCAAGGCACGGCAGGTATTAATTTCACCTCATCGGGGCGCAGGTCAAAACAATTGATCGAGGCCACGCAACTCTGCAAATCGCTCAGTGGGAGGCCGATCGTGAAGGATCTGGATCTCCTACTCGGGCCAGGACAACGTCTCGGGTTATTGGGCCCGAATGGAAGCGGCAAGAGCACGCTTCTGAAATTGGTGGCGGGCACACTCAAGCCGGACTCAGGCACTATCGCCCGCGCAGACAAACTGCGAGTGGTGACGTTCGAGCAGCATCGCGAATCGCTGGACCAATCCTCCTCGCTTCGTCGCGCTCTCGCTCCACACGGCGATGCGGTCGTCTATCAAGACCGATCGGTGCATCTCGTCTCCTGGGCAAAACGGTTTCTCTTCCGCCCAGAACAGTTGGATCTCCCGGTCTCCAGGCTCTCCGAAGGCGAACAGGCGCGTCTCCTCATCGCACGGTTGATGTTGCAACCAGCCGATCTCTTGATTCTAGACGAGCCGACGAACGATTTGGACATTCCGACGCTCGATGTGCTGGAAGACAGTCTGATGGAGTTCCCCGGCGCGTTGATGTTGGTGACACACGACCGGTGGCTCTTAGACCGTGTCTCCACCATGTTGCTCGCGCTGGACGGCACAGGCCGGACTGAATGGTTCGCCGACTATGCGCAATGGGAGTCCGCACAAGAACGAAAGGCGGCAGATCAGACTCGTGCCTCGACGTCACGCCCATCCCAGGCATCTCAATCTGAGTCGGAATCGACTCCAAAGGCAAAACGAACAGGCCTGTCCTATCGTGAGCAAAAGGAGTGGGCAAAAATGGAGCAGAGAATCCTCCAAGCCGAGGAGACCATCGCCGCCTGCCAGGCCGCAGTGGAAGATCCTGCCATCGCTTCTAATGCAGCCGCGCTGCAAGAACGATCCGAAGCGCTGGACGCAGCCCGCACTGCCGCAGAACGGCTCTATACCCGCTGGACCGAACTCGAGGGGAAACAGACACAGTCCACCGGCCAGCCCCAAGCCTAATAACTACGGTCTATCTGGTTAGTCCGGCTCAAGCAACTACACGAGAGGGATCACACGAATTAGCACAATGGGCATCGAGAGCGGAGCTGGTGGAATTTTTCAGCACCCTGCGAGAACCTGTTTGTACTCGTGTTGTCGTCGAGTGAGACGCCTCATCCCCCGCAGCGGTTGCAGACCCCGGACGTAATCTTGGCATTGAGCTTGTCTTCCAGATAGTCCTCAAGCCGTTGCCAGAGACCACTGGTCATCCGCACTCGTTTACATTTGATGCATAGACAGAGGGTACCTCGAAGGGTTTTCAGTTCGTCTATGGTCCGAGTCAACTCTTTGGTCTTGGCATCAAGCTCTCGCTCACGCTCTTCCAGGTTGTCGAATTCCTCCGTCATACCCATCGCCGTCGAGACACGAGCCACAAGTTCCACAGAGATCACCGGTTTGCGAATGTAATCCGTCGCGCCGGCCGTATAGGCATCCGTGAGATCAGGCGGATCTGTTTTTGCTGTCACGACGATCACCGGCAGATGCTTGAGGTGCTCCTCTGCCCTGATACGACGGCAGGCCTCCAGCCCATCCATACCAGACATCAAGAGATCCATCAGCACGACTTCAATACGTCCGGATGGGCGGGAGTCGGCACCGATGCCTAATCGTTTCAATGCCTCTTCGGCCGACTCCATCAAGAGCAACGATCGATACCCAGCTGTCTTCAGGATCATGGCGAGCAATTCACGTTGGTCTTGGGAATCATCGACGATCATGATACTCATGGCCGCTTCTCCTAGCGATCACTCTTCTCGGGCGTCACACGGCACGGTCTGATCCGCTGGCGGACAGCTTCAACTTCCTGTTGGAGCAACGAATGGTGGAAGAACTGTATCTCTCACCTCGATCCAAATATAACCTCAAAGAAAGCGAGAAC
>DATHTZ010000560.1:0-3456 GCA_035462675.1 Nitrospiraceae bacterium
GTAAGGCGCAGAGAGGTTTGTTGAGGGTGGTGTTTGAAGTATTGGTTGTCTGGATCATAGCCCGTATTGAAAGAATTGGTACATGAAGCTGCGTAAAGGCTCTCAGGATGCGACGGGGTTGCGGTTTGGGATTGTCGTTGCAAAATTTAATAAGTTCGTCACGAGTAAGCTGCTGAGCTCCTGTGTTAACGGATTAACCTCACGCGGGGCCATGGACGGCGACATCGAAGCGGTGCGGGTGCCGGGGGCGTTCGAGATTCCCTTGGTGGCGCGGGCGATGGCACGGACAAAGCGGTTCGATGCGGTAATTTGTCTTGGGGCGGTCATTCGCGGCGACACGCCGCATTTTGAGTACATCAGTGCGGAGGCCAGTCGCGGGATTGGGCAGGCGGCGCTGGATGCAGATGTGCCGATCATCTTCGGCGTGCTGACGACGCATACGATCGCGCAGGCGATCGAGCGGTCCGATCCGACCAAGTTCAACCGTGGTGGAGAAGCAGCCAGATCCGCGATCGAAATGGCGACGGTCATGCATCTATTACGGGCAGGCGAGGAGACTCTGCCGAGCGCTGAGGTCCCGCGGGTCCGGGGAGCCAAGAAGCGGGCGCCGCGAAAGCGCAAGGCATAGGCTAGCCATGGGATCACGCCATCACGCGAGGGAACGGGCGCTCCAGATTCTATTTCAGTACGATATTCACGGTAAGCCGGGCCTGTGGCTGGATGTGTTCTGGAAAGAAAACGAAGCTGCGGATGAAGTGAAGGCCTTTGCCGAACGGCTCGTGGCCGGGGTGTTGGAAAAGAAAAAAGAGTTAGATACCCTCATTGGGAAGTACGCCACCAATTGGAAGGTCAGCCGCATGCCGATTGTGGACCGCAATATCCTGCGTGCCGGCGTCTATGAATTGCTATGGATGGAAGACGTGCCTGCCAAGGTGACAGTCAACGAAGCCATCGAACTGGCGAAAAGTTTCGGCGACGACGATGCGTCGAAGTTCGTCAACGGTATTCTGGATCAAGTCTTGACGAAGGAGCCCCGCTTGGAAGCCAAGCGTCAAGATGCGTTAGGGGTTAGGGGTAAGGAGTGAGGGTTTTGATGAGTAAGTCGGCGAAAAGGCCTAGGTTCCGAAACCCCTTACCCTTCACCCTTTACCCCTCACTGGTGAAGACATGATTGACCGCTACACCCGTCCCAAGATGAAAGCCATCTGGGAATTGAAACGCAAGTACGAGATCTGGCTCGCAGTCGAGCTGGCTGCCTGCGCGGCGTTCGAGCGAACGGGGCAGGTCCCGCGCGGCACGTCGGCTCGTATCGGGAAGAAAGCGAAAATCGACGTGAAGCGGATCGCCAGGATCGAGAAGGTGACGAAGCACGATGTGATTGCCTTCCTCGAATCGCTTGTGGACTCGGTCGGGCCTGAGCATCGGTTCCTCCACATGGGGCTGACCTCGTCGGATATTGTGGACACCTCCTTGGCCGTGCAGATGACCGAGGCGCTCGACCTCATTCTCGACGATCTTGAAGCACTGATCGCCGTCTTGAAACGGCAGGCGCTGAAGTACAAGCACACGGTGATGGTCGGCCGCTCGCACGGCATTCATGGCGAACCGATCTCATTCGGCTTTAAGTTGGCCATTTGGTACGAAGAAGCGTGCCGGCATCGGGAGCGGCTGATGCACGTTCGGCAGGAGATTGCGGTCGGCAAGCTCTCCGGCGCGATGGGCACCTTCGCGCATCAAGGGCCTGAAGTGGAGGCGTATGTCTGCGCCAAGCTGGGGCTCACGCCGGACCCCGTCTCCAATCAAATTGTGCAGCGCGATCGCCATGCAGCCTATGCCTCAGCATTGGCGCTGGTGGCTGCCAGCATCGAAAAGTTTGCGACAGAGATTCGCCATCTACAACGGACCGAGGTCCTGGAAGCGGAAGAGTATTTTTCGGAAGGGCAGAAAGGGTCCTCGGCAATGCCGCACAAACGGAACCCGATCGCCTCGGAGAACCTCTGTGGATTGGCGCGCGTGGTACGGAGCAATAGTCTTGCAGCTATGGAGAACGTCGCGCTATGGCATGAGCGCGACATCAGCCATTCGTCCGTCGAGCGCGTGATCATGCCGGACAGCACGATTTTGATCGACTATATGCTGGCGCGGATCACCGACGTCATTAAGCATCTGGTGGTCTACCCCGCCAATATGAAACGCAACCTCGATCTCACCGGAGGACTGGTCTATTCGCAACGGTTGCTGCTGTTGCTGATCGAGAAGGGGGCGCAGCGCAAGGAATCGTATGAAGCAGTCCAGCGCAATGCCACGGCGTCCTGGAAAGGGGCGGGGGCACTACAGGGATTAGTCGGCAGAGATCCCTTCGTATCGAAACATCTTACGGCAGCGGAGATTAAATCCTGTTTCGATCCGAAGTATTATCTTCGCCATCTTGATAAGATTTTCCGTCGGGTCTTCGGATCGGGGGCGCGTAAATCAAGGAAGGGAAGGAAGCGATGAGGTCATCTATTTCTACTCTCGTGCGTGTTGTGGTGCTGGTGTGTGTCGTGCTGGCGCTAGTGCCGGCCGTTGGGGCAGCCGATCGCGACAAGCTTCTGAGCGAACCGGGCGTCTATGGCACCTTCGCCGCCTTTAGTCTCGATGCGGACTGGGGGAAACAGGATCAGGCGGTGCGGATCGCGCAATTGACCGTTCTGAAGGGAGTGGTCGAGCAGCATCGAGAGAAGGTGGCGATCGATCTCTATCTTCTTCGCGGACTATCCGATCACGCAGACCTGCTCTTTCGTATTCACGCGACCGAACTGCGTGAGACCCAACAGTTCCTCCTGGATCTTCAGGGCAGTCTCTTCGGCAAGCACCTCAGGACTGCCGGTGTCATGCATGGCTTGACGAAGAAGGCCAACTATGTGCCGGGATTTCCGGATCAGGTAAAGGCCGATCTCAAGATTTCCAGCGAGCCGGGTCCTAAGCCCTATGCGATTGTGATTCCGATCCGTAAGAGTGCAGACTGGTGGGGGCTGGATCAGGATAAGCGCGCGGCCATGATGCAGGAACATACGGAAGCCTCGGTGCCCTATATCAAGACGGTCAAACGGAAGCTCTATCACTCCAGCGGACTCGATGATCTGGATTTCATCACCTACTTTGAAACGTCCAAGCTGGAGGATTTCCACAGCCTGATTTTGGCTTTGGAGAAGGTGAAAGAGTTTCCGTATAACCGGCGGTTCGGGCATCCGACACTGATGGGCACCGTGAAGTCGCTGGACGAAATCATCGAGGTCTTGGCGCAATAGCGCGCGACAAGCGAGCGGGGCGCGACTTGCGTGACGTGTGAGTTCTGTCACTGCTCGTCGCGCTTTTCTCGCCCGTCTCGCGTGAGTCAGGGGTCGGCGATTGCAGCAGACGTGTTCAGTAATGAGGGTGAAGGAATAACGATGGCGACCGGCGAATTACTCTACG
>DATHTZ010000561.1:0-7310 GCA_035462675.1 Nitrospiraceae bacterium
AATATCTCTGTCAGCACTGTGGAGCGTCGACCGGCTCAAAAACCGACAACCCGTAGTCGACTCGCACGCAGTCGCGCCTCAATGAGGGGCGAGGTGAAATGGTCTTTCCCCTTAGATCACGCATCGGAAAGAACGTTCAAATACGACGAGCCGACTAAGACGTGCAGAAGAAAGGGACCGTCAACCTGCCTTGCTAAATCATCCCCTCCAGAGGAATGCCTTCTTCGATAAGCATGACAGGAATATCTTCTCGGATAGGATAAAGCATCTTCCTGTCCGCCCTGATCAACCCTCCGTCGAGAGATTCCGTGACCGGCTTCATCGCCCGATTTTTCAATTGCCCACGGCCCACGGCCTCGTTCAACTTGGTAATGAGCGCCTCATCGGCCAAACTCACGTCCTGTTTCGTATCAGGGCAGCAAAGAATGGCGAGAAGATCCTTGTCGATATTGATCGGACGCCTAGCCTCAGTACGTTCTGCCATCATACCCCTCCATGTGGACCCAATCGAAATGCCAGGGATAGAATAGATCACCGCGATCGACGAGATCAATCCCTGGGCGCAGACTCTACTTCAGCTAGCGATTTCTGCTACACTACAATTCTCGCTTGACCGTATCGAAGGAAGCAAGCGGCAATGTCGAACACCTTCTGGAAATACTTCTTGGCCGGATTGTTGGCCATCGTGCCAGCCTGGGCCACCTTCTTGATCCTGTCCACACTACTTCATGCACTCAACGAATTGATCCATGACCTCCCATGGAATATCGAAGATCGGCAATGGCCTGGACTCAGCCTCCTGTTGTTTGTGTTCCTTATTGTTATTGTCGGCGCCATCGCGACCCATGTAATCGGACAACGTATCATCATCCAGGTAGAACGGTGGATCGAGCGCGTTCCGTTGGTCCGCAGTGTCTACCTCACCATCAAAGGGATGGCCGATCTTCTCAACTTTCGTTCTCGCTTCGGGCGCAGCACCGTGGTGGCCTTTCCGTTTCCTCGAGACGGTCTCTGGGCGATCGGTTTTGTTATGGGAACCGCACCGCCGGCGCTACAAGTCTCACCAACAACAAGTTTGCTCATGGTCTTTGTGCCCACTGCCATCCATCCGTTCACCGGTTTGCTCTCGTTTGTCCCTCAGACACAGCTGCATCCGATCAATCTGCTACCGGAAGAGGCTATCAAGGTGGAGTGTACCGCCGGTTTGTACAAGCCGGAAACTGGATGGTTACAAACCCCAAAAGTAACCGACTGAGCCCCATGTCAATCCTCGACTTTCTGAATATCCGCCTCGCCAATCTAGGAGATGCGGCGAGGATCGAGTCGTTCAGCGCAGCCATGGCTCTTGAAACAGAAGGCCGTCGCCTCGACCTCGACCGCCTGCATGACGGAACTATTGCCGTCCTTAATTCGCCCGATCGTGGATTTTTCATGGTCGCGGAACTGAAAGAAGCCGAGAATCGCCGGCTGCTGGGCCAGCTTATGATTACCTATGAATGGAGCGACTGGCGCAACGGCGCTTTTTGGTGGATTCAAAGCGTCTATGTGGATCCGGACTGGAGACGGAAAGGAGTCTATCGGCGGTTGCATGATACCGTCGTGGCGATCGGAAAAGCCGATAAAAAGACGTGCGGCATTAGACTGTACGTGGCACGAGACAATCGCACGGCTCAAACGGTGTACAGGCGAGTCGGGCTGGCGCCATCGATGTATGACGTCTACGAAGACGATTTCGTTCTGAGGCCACGTAACCAGTAGTAGGGCGACCCTGGAGGAAAGGAGGCTCAATGATTGTGATTCGATCGCTGTTGCTCGCTGCGGCTGCCGCTACCCTACTGCAGGGATGCGCGTTTTTCCGGGGCAACTATGATGACGATTTCAAACAGGAAGATGTGGAGTCGATTAAGATCGGGTCGTCTACCAGACAGGACGTAGCGACCATACTCGGTGCACCTGAACGTGTCATTGCAGTTCATGATCAGCAGATATTCCATTACTACAATTACGCCGTCAAATCAGGAACCGTCCTGTTCTTTTCTCGAACCAATGTCGTCGGAAACGATTTGTACGTGTTTTTCTCCCCCGACGGCATCGTCCAACAGGTAGTCTTGGGGCGCCAGAAGCCGCCTCCCAAACTACAATTCTGGCCATTTGGGGATTAATCGACGATGCCGGCTCGGAGAGGGGGTTTGTTCATTCTTTTGTGCCTGCTCGCCATCCTGTTAGAAGGATGCCCCTTGGCCTGGCGTCGATTCACGATCAATGAGATTATTCAGCCAGAGGATGTGTCATTCATTATGCCTGGGACCACAACACTGGCCGATATCGTGAAGAACCTGGGAGCTCCGGGGAGTATCCGGCCGGTGGACAGCGGCACAGTGGTACGGTATCACTTTCTTGATATCAAATACTTTACGGTAAACATCACGCGTCCGCTGTCTTTCCTTTTCCCAGTCTTGGAGTTGGTCCCAAGCGACCTGTATCAACTGACGTATAGCGGTGGGGGATTAGGGACAGACGAGCTACAGGTAGAATTTGATAAGAACTGGGTCGTGGTGTACTACGCCTTTGCCCATCATCGAAAGGCGAGCAGCTACGTGCCATAGACTCAACCGACATCCCGTTTGTACTTCGATTATCGTCTTGCATCACGTGCGGACGTTCCGGAAATGTTGTGCAGGGCATGTTCCTGAACCGCAGACACCGCTGCAGCCTTAATCTCACGTTGACGGAGTCCTCTCAGGTTCCCTGCCATTTTCTCCTGGGGACGTCCTGCGATTGCTGCAGTGGGTGCAGGTCGCTATAATTACGGCCTATGGACCCGTCTTCACGGAACCCTTCTTCCTACATTCCCGCAGATCGCGATACAGAGTTTCTCCAGCGGGAAGAACTTCGCTCCATCCGTATCGGGCTCGAACTCTTGAAGCCTGAGTTGATCCAGCGTGAACAGGGGATCCGGTCGACCATCGTCGTCCTCGGGAGCGCCAGGCTACAAGAACCGGCGGCCGCTGCGCGCACGCTCCGCCTCGCGGAGGAGGAAGCCGCACGATCTCACGCTGGTCGAATGCGTGAGCAACAGGTGGAGATTGCCCGGCGCCAACTCGCACTCTCGAAGTATTATGACGTGGCGCGTGAGTTCGGGAGGCTAGTGTCGTCGACCTGCCAAATCGAAGGCCGCTGCGACTACGTCATCGTGACTGGCGGCGGGCCCGGCATCATGGAGGCCGCCAACCGTGGGGCATCGGACGTGGACGCAAAATCCATCGGCCTCAACATCACCCTGCCTCACGAACAGCATCCGAACCCCTACATCACACCGGAGCTGAGTTTTCAGTTTCGCTATTTCGCCATCAGGAAAATGCACTTTTTAATCCGCGCCAAAGCGCTGGTCGCCTTTCCCGGAGGATTTGGCACTCTCGATGAACTGTTCGAGACGCTGACGCTCCTCCAAACAGGCAAGACCGACAACGTGATGGTTGTGCTGGTCGGGCGTGACTTTTGGGAGCGCCTGATTAACTGGCAATGGCTCGTCGAGAATGGGCTCATCGTGCAACAAGATCTACAGCTATTTCGCTATGCGGAGACGGCTCAGGAAGCCTGGGACTTGATCGCCCGCCACAACGGAGTGCCGTCATCGTGAAACTTTCGTTCCATGGTGCCGCGCGTTCAGTGACAGGCAGTCGCCACATGCTTGAGGTCCCAGGGTTTCGGCTGTTGCTCGATTGTGGACTGTTTCAAGGCCGTCGAGAAGAAGCCTATCGGCAGAATCGAGATTTGGGCTTCGACCCCAAGTCGCTCAGTGCGGTTTTGCTATCCCATGCCCATGTCGACCATTCCGGTGCCTTACCGGTGCTCCAGAAGCACGGTTTCTCAGGAAAGGTGTACCTCACCAGAGCGACCGCTGATTTGACAGCGCTTATGCTCGAAGACTCGGCTCGAGTACAGGTAAGTGACTGCAGCTATGTCAACAAGAAAGAGGTGCGCAAGGGAAAATTCTGTGCTCGACCACTTTACAATATCGATGACGTTCGTAAGCTCGTCCGACGATTTGAGGGCGCACGATACGGAGATATGCTCAAGATCGCGCCACGCGTGACCGCTTCCTTTCACGATGCCGGCCATATCTTGGGATCGGCGGCCATTCGGGTGAAATACACGGCACGCGGCAATACGACCACCGTGCTGTTCAGCGGGGATCTTGGCCGTTCCAACATGCCCATTCTTCGCGATCCTGAGCCACCACCGCCATGCGACGTGTTGATTCTTGAGTCGACCTACGGCGATCGCCTGCACGAAACCGACCGGGAGAGCATGAAACAGAAGGCACTGGACCTTCTCACTCATGCCAAAACCCACAAGAGCAAGATCATCGTCCCAGCGTTCGCCGTCGGGCGCACCCAGGAAATGATCATGCGAATCAAGGAACTCGTTGGCGATCCCATACCGATCTATATCGATTCCCCACTGGCCTCGCGGGCCACAGAGGTCTTTCGTCGCCATCCGGAATGCTTCGATGAAGACACCACCCCGAACCTTCACCTCCTCCGGCGACCTCTTCGCCTCACGCTATATCCATTATGTGTCTTCGCCGGAAGACAGCAAGCGTTTGAACAGCATGAATGGCCCTTGCGTCATCATTTCAGCCTCCGGTATGTGCGAAGGCGGTCGCGTCGTGCATCATCTCAAACCCGTGATTCGAGACGAAGCGAATGTGATCGTCTTCGTGGGATTTCAAGGAGCATACCCTTGGGCGCAAACTCGTCGAAGGATGGGATGTCGTGCCGATTTTCGGGGTGCCCACTCCGCGGCGGGCGCAGATCGTCAAGTTCAACGGGCTCTCGGCCCATGCGGATCGCCAGGATCTTTTGGCCTACGTGCGCGCAACCCGGCCAAGCCCAAGTAAGGTAATCCTCGTCCATGGCGAAGAAAAACAGACGCTTTGCTTGGCTGTTGCCATTCAGGCGGAATATCCCAATATCGAGGTCACTGTTCCCCATGTCGGTTCGACCCTTGAGGTCTAACATCATTGCCCGTCTGACAATCCCGCTGCTGATCCTGGCCATCGGGATTTGCGTAGCCCCATTCGTTTCTGCTCAAGCCGATGAGCCAGGAGAGTCTCGATTGCGGGCTCGGGCTCTCGGCATCATCGTCGGCTCCTATACCCCTGGACCGGTCAACGCGATCACCGACGTCGCTGGCGTCACCGTAGGTCAGACTACGCTCATCTCCGGCGAAGGGCCGCTCAAACCCGGGTTTGGCCCGGTGCGAACCGGCGTGACGGTCGTAATCCCTCGCGACGATGTGTGGCACAAGAAAGTGCCGGCTGGGTCGTTCGTCCTAAATGGAACCGGGGAGATGACAGGCCTCGCCTGGGTTACCGAGTCCGGCTTTCTGGAGTATCCGATTGCCCTCACAAATACGTTGAACGTGCCTCGTGTAGCCAATGGGGTCATGACCTGGATGATCGCGCGCTATCCGGAGATCGGCATTACAGACGATACCCTGACGCCCGTGGTTGCCGAGTGTGACGATGGACGACTCAACGATATTCAAGGGCGTCATGTCTCCGAAGCGGATGTGATGCAGGCGCTCGACAATGCCTCCTCTGGGGTTGTGCAGGAAGGGACCGTTGGTGCAGGAACAGGGATGGTGTCTTACGGCTTCAAAGGTGGTATCGGTACGTCGTCACGGCGATTACCGGAAACTGAGGGTGGCTATACGGTCGGCGTGCTCGTCAATGCGAACCATGGGCGCCGACCCGAGCTCGTCGTGAGTGGCCTGCCGGTTGGCCGTCTCTATGAGTCTGTGCCTCCCATCGCGCAGGCCCTTTCACCTGGGCAAAGTGAAGGCTCGATCATCGTCATCATCGCCACCGATGCTCCACTCGACAGTCGGCAGCTCACGCGGTTGGCGAAACGTGCCGCGCTGGGACTGGCACGCACAGGCTCCACTGCGCGCCACGGAAGCGGAGATTTCATGCTGGCGTTCTCCACTGCGAGCAGTATTCCGCATTACCCGAAAGAGCCGACGTTTCAGCAGACACACCTTGCCGACACGCATCTGAACCCATTGATCACGGCGACGGTCGAAGCCACAGAAGAATCCATTCTCAACGCGCTGACCATGGCGACGACGGTGGTGGGGCGCGACAGCCATCGCGTCGAGGCCATCTCCCTCACCAGACTTCGTGCCATTCTCGATCGCCAGACTCAGTAACTGTGGGGAATCGGCACCCTAAAGGCTAGCCCGCGTTATTCATGACCGCTTCTGCTGCAATCGCGGATTTACAGCCGCGCCGAGCCTTAGGCAGGCGCAGGCTCGGGCTCCGCATACCCGTCTCGCAGTACGACTGCGCGAATTCGTGACGAACCGTTGTGAATAATGTGGACGAGAAAATTCCCTCACTTGCATTTTCCTCCCGTATCTCGCTATCCTTTCGCCACTCTTTTGTGTTTGGAGGATGAGCATGAGCGAATACCACCTCGGCGGTAGTTTGAGTCTGATCACCGCCCTGGGGAAAACCAATGCGTTCGCTGAGTTTTTACAAACCCGCATGGCTCATGCCGTGGAGACAGAAGATCCAGCAGAACTGCACTATCTCCTGGCCCAACTCGACGACTACCATTCCTACTTGTGGCGCTACTATAAGAAGCTGGCGAAGGACCGACCGGAACGGATGGACCCAGGGGTCTAGCAGGATGCTGAAAAAGTCCGCCAGCATCGTTCTCGCATCGTTCAGACCCTCCACGTTAAGGAGAAGCTTCTCGGAGGTCGGAAGCACTGGAGGGGCTTTTCCGTTCGCCAAGATCTATTCTAAAGGCGAACGGCCCACACGAAGTGCGGTTTGTACCTCCTCGGCCCTTCACTCGCTGCGGCCTTGCTTGGGACAAGGCGCGTCCCTGGGCGAAGAGGCTGTCTTGGCAGACTCAGGGCGGGAGGGTGAAGTGCCCGCCAGGGTTGGGCGGGTGAGAAGTCTAGCCTTTTTGAGCATCCTGCTAACCTATTGGCAACCGCGGGAAGAAACATTCGTATCATAATGATTCCTTCTACAGCCACAACCACTTCGTCCACGCTTCAATTTGCGACTGCACTCTCTCGCAAGACCGATACGGAAGCGGCCACTCGCGATCTAGCGGATGCCGTCATAATGCAACTCGGCACGGCTCCCATCGATCTGGTCTTCGTCTTCTTTTCCGCCCACCATGCGGCCAGCGCTTCTATGATCTCAGCCATGCTGCAAAGGGAACTGCGAGCGAAGGTTTTTCTGGGCTGCTCTGGTGAAGGTGTCATCGCCGGGTCCGAAGAGATCG
>DATHTZ010000562.1:0-2196 GCA_035462675.1 Nitrospiraceae bacterium
GGTTCACGCCGCGATGGTTCGGGCGGCTCAATATCGGCGTTGCGGGTATCGGCGGTGGACGGCTCACGGACTACGACTATTTGGCGGCTGACGGTGGAAATCCTTCCTCGCAAACGATCAGTAATTTAAGCGGCGACGGCATGTGGTATCTCAACGCAGATGCCGGCGGGCGAGTGACGAGTTTTGCCAACCATCGAGGATGGCTGGATGTGTTTGGCGGGTTTCAGTATTGGCACACGAAATATACGGCAGTTGGCCTGGGACAGGTGACCTGTACGACGGCGGGGTCGACCATAGACCTGGGCGGAGGAAACGTACTGTGCAATTCGGCAGGCCCTTCACCTCCGGTAGGGAGCGGCACAGAAATCATTACGAACACAACCAACTGGTATTCACTCCGTGTGGGTGGCCGGACAGAGTATCGCCTGACCAGGCAATTTAGTCTGTTGGGGAGCGTGGCACTGCTCCCGCTGAGCATTATTCAGAACGACGATATTCACCATCTACGAAGTGATCTACAGCAGAATCCCAGCATCTCGATGTTAGGTGTCGGCATGGGAGTGGATGCTGATGTGGGCGCAAAGTTCATGTTTACGAAGCACGTGGGACTGAACGTGGGATATCGTGTGTGGTGGAATCGGATGATTGACGGTAATGTGACCTTCCATGGCGTGGATGGCTCTTCTGAGTTTTCCTTGACGGAATTCCAATCGATCCGCCAAGGCCTCACGGCCGGTCTCAACTTCACGTTTTAGTATCGGGTCAGCGGGATAAGATTACCGGCGAGAACGTGACGGTAGCGTTTCATCTTCGTATTGGGCGAAGAGCCGTTTGGCTTCTGAATGGAGAAAGCTTGGGTGACCGTGTGGAATACCGACGGTGCGGAAGAGCGGTGTGAGCTTGCCGTTCGGATGGAGGTAGCCGGCGCGAAGCGGCACGGTGCGCGTACTGTGGCGGACCAAGTGGCAGGGAGTCGGTCTGATCGAGGTGATCCACTCGGCGATGTCGTGCGGGTTGCCGATCGAGGCTGAGAGTAAGAGCATACGTGCTTGGCTCGGACAGAAGATGATCGTTTCTTCCCAGACGACGCCCCGCTCCGGATCTGCGATATATTGCGACTCGTCCAAAATGACAAGCCCTAACGTATCCAACCGTACGTCGATCTCACCGCCTCCTGCATCGTAGAGCAGATTCCGTAAGATTTCCGTCGTCATGATCAGCAGGGGGGCTTGCCCGTTATCGCGCCGATCGCCTGTTAGAATGCCGACCTGGTCTTGGCCGAAAATTTTTGAAAACTCCGTATACTTGGTGTTCGAGAGGGCCTTGAGAGGCGACGTATAGATGACAGTCCGATTCTCCGCGATCGCGCGGCGAGCCGCTTCGACCGCAACATAGGTCTTTCCGCTTCCCGTGGGGACGCTCACGACCACGTCACCTTCTTTTAGTTTGGCGATGGCGTCTTCTTGCCAGGCATCGGGGACAAAGGCCTTCGATGGCGGCACTCCCAGTCCCTCCAACCAGCTGGAGAGGGTGATGGCCGGCTCATGGGATTCCGGCTCAACCGGTCTGTGCGTGGTGCGACGTTGTGGTGCCGTGGATTTCGGTTTTCGCGCAGCGGGAGCTTGAGGAGGGGGTGGCGTAGGGCGAGCCTGTTTTTCGCCGATCAAGGTCATCAGGTCGGACTCAAAGCCTGGGCGGTTCTCGGCGGAGTGGCGCAGCAAGACCTCGATCAAGCGGCGTTTCCCTGCGCGGAAATGTCGCTGAACGCGTCCACGCGCCAGACGATGCAAGAGCGCGATCGGTTGTTGAGCAAGTAGTTGTTCGAGTTCTTCGGTGGTCATGGTTTGTCAGCGAGTCCTTCGAGTCGGAACGTCATCACGTAGAAAGTCTTTCCGAAACCTGATGACTTTGGACGTTCTGGCTTTCGACGCATCATGGCAATTCCTCCAGTACGCCTCGGCGCAGGGCAGCGATGGCGCGTGAGGCGGTGTCTGCCAATCCTGGGTGTGTGGCCTTGAGCGTGTGCAGCTGTGAGAGGAACTCCAAGGTGCGTGCTAAGATGCGGTAGATATCCCCTTCAGCCATCGTTGTGCTTTTACAGAGGCCGATCCATGTGAGCGTGGGGTCGCCGATCCATCGTTCCGTCACCGCGGCAATGTCGGCACGTAAGAGTGGGGGATCTTCATGCGGCGAGAG
>DATHTZ010000563.1:0-14551 GCA_035462675.1 Nitrospiraceae bacterium
CGTCGCTCCGAAGACTGCGTGTTGGGGCGGGCAGCCCATATGTATTGATGAGGCCACCCTTATTGGTCCCACTGTAGCGATACAGAGCGCACCGAAATATGTCCAGATCGAGAAGGCTCTCTGATTCATCCTGCCGCATGATCGCTTATCGATGACCATGCTGAAACCCCTGTTTTTCAAGGTGATTACAAGTGCATTCGCGTTGACACCTGCCCGATTCTTGCTACAGTTTGAACATGATGCTCACCATGAAGTGTCCCGATTGTCAGGAGGACCTTGTTGAGATTCCGACAAGCCAGGGTCCGGGGCTCGATGTCTGTTCCTCTGGACACGGACTCTGGCTCGATGTGGGAGAGGTGAATTTCTTCGTCGAGGATTACACCTCGCTGAAGCGAGCGATGGGTGATGCCGGAGGCATCGCGGTCTCGACAGAGACACTCTGTCCTCGATGCGGGATTCATATGGAGTCTGAAACGGTATCTCACACGTCTTTCCTGAGCTGCGACTCCTGTCGCGGGTGGTGGCTGCCTCACGGAAGCCTCACTCGTCTGAATGAAACCTACCGAGGCGCGGCGGTTCCGATCCAGATCCACGAAGCCGAACTGTACACACGAGCGGCAGCGAGACATCGGACACTCAACGACACGTTTCGCGATCAGCCCATGTTCAAGAAGACACGTTCTACCCCACAGGGGATGTGGTTTTGGGTCTTGTTTTTCGGCCTCGCCTTCGCAATTGGAGGGATCATCTTCGTCGCTGGGGTCGGTAAAACCATGAGAACCACTCAGTGGAGTCGGCCACTGGATCACACCCTCTTATACTTGGCGGCTGGTACCCTCGGAGGATTCGGGCTCTTCGTCTACGGATGGATGCTTCGCCAACGGAAGCGCTTGATCGAAAGCATTCCAACTTCGACCATCCGTTCACTGGCTCTGGGATTGGTTGAAATCAGCGGACAAGCCCAGCCAGAGCAACACCTCCTCTCCGCACCCTTCAGCGGGCTCCCCTGTGTGTTCTATTCCTATGCCGTTGAAGAGCAGGTCGGCTCCGGGAAGCGTGCACGGTGGAAGACCATCGCGAAAGGCACTTCGGAGCAGCCCTTCTTTGTCAGCGATACAACCGGACGAGTGCTCATCGCACCCCTTGGCGCCGAACTGATCTTGCCGGACGAGCGAACTTTTCGAAACGATTGGCTCGGAGAATTGCCCCCCACTACAATCGCCGGTTTGAATCGACTGGGGGTTTCGACCGAAGATTGGATGGGAATCAAGACATTACGGTGCCGAGAAGCGTTCATCCTCCAAGAAGAGCAGGTCTACGTTCTCGGAACGGCCCACGAACAGCTCGGCGCGAAAGAGCTCGTCGAAAACTCCGCTCGTCTGTACATCGGAAGCAGCCGAGACCATGAGTTCATCATCTCGGATCGAAGCGAAAAAGACTTATTGTCTCGATTGCGCTGGGAGGTATTGGCGTATGGGGCAGGAGGCCTGGCACTTGCCGCAACCTGTTTGATCCTCATCTTCACATACTATCTGAGAACTGTATCGTAACCGTTATACCAAAAGGAGCGCACCCATGAATATCACTTTACTGGTCGGAAGCCTGCTCGTGAGCGGACTGATCGTGCTTGTAGCCTATGTAGTCGGCGTCTACAACATGCTGGTCCGACTCGCCAATAACATCGATAAGGCCTGGTCGAATATCGACGTCATCTTGAAGCAACGGCATGATGAGCTTCCCAAACTTGTCCAGGTCTGTAACAGCTACATGACGCACGAGCGGGAGACGCTGGAATCCGTGACCAAAGCCCGCAATGCCTATAGCGCAGGACTGAATATCGACGACAAGGCACAGGCGGAAAATCAGATCGTCGGCGCTTTAGGGAAACTCTTCGCCGTGGCCGAACAGTATCCAGATCTGAAAGCCAATCAAGAGTTCTCAGCCATTCAGCAACGGATATCGACACTGGAAAGCACCATTGCCGATCGACGCGAGTTCTATAACGACTCGGTCAACCTGTACAATATCGCCATCCAGCAGATTCCTACGCTCTGGGTGGCAGAGGAGATCGGACACACAGCGAGGCCGTTGCTGACAGTCGCCCCATCGGATCGCAAGGACATGCGACTCGCCTTTGCTAATCGCACGCCTATAGCAGCGTAGGCCGCGCATATTTCTTCTTTTTTTATCAGTAACCCTCCCTGAGTGAGACCACCCTTGTTGGTCCCACTGCGCCCGTGGAGCGAGCACATTCTGATCGTGCGCGCTCCGGGAGCACAGGACCAATAAGGTAACCTCACTCCTCCCGCAACCCTTCGACCACCGGCTGTCTTGCCGCCCAACGCGCGGGCCAGTAGCCGGCCACCAAAGCAGCCGTGAGTGCGAGTCCTACAGCTTGCAGAATCAGTCCACCTGGAACCGTCATCTGTATCGTCCAGCCGAAGGATTGTTTATTGATGACGCGGATGAGCAGTAGGGCGAGCAGCAAACCTCCCGCGACACCCAGCGCGGCTCCGATCAACCCGAGATAGGCCGCTTCCCACAGAACTAATCGCTCCACTTGCCTCGTGCTGGCGCCGATCGCCCTCAACGCGGCAAACTCACGTCGTCGCTCAAGCACAGCCGTTACCAAGGTATTCACGATGCCGAGGACGGCTACCAGTACGGCAATGGCTTCAAGGACATAGGTCAGGACGAAGGAACGGTCGAAGATATCAAGAATCTCTTGCCGTAACTCGTGGTTTCGAATCACCAAGGGTGGGAGCGTCATTCCATCCAGCCCGGCGACGCGCGTCACAATCGACTGCCGCACGTGGTCTGCATCGGCCCCGGCAGCCAGGTAGACGGAATACACGGTCACCCGATCATCGTGCCATTGTTGCTGATACCATGCTCGATCCATGACCATCTTCCCGCCATCGGTTGCATAATCGTAAAAAATCCCCTCGACGGGTACGGCAACGGGTCCCGCCGGTGTCGTGATCGAAACCTTGTCCCCCTCGCGAACCCGTAGCCGATTCGCCAACACTTCCGACAGGAGAGCACCTCCGGTCTCAGCGGCTCGCCTCAGGGCCGTGCTTGAATCTCCATGAACCATCAGATACCGGCTACGCTGCGCATGGAGCCGAAGATCTCGCGACACCAACGCCACCGACTGACCCGTGACGCCTACATACACCTCACGATAGGTATCGACTGCGGCAATGCCGTCAATCGCCAAGAGGGTCGAACGCCACCCTCCCGGCAAGGCACGCGAGGCTTGCCCGGACTGCCTCCCCTGGAGCCAGGACTGCGGGGCTACGATGAGATCGGCCATCACGGTCTCATCCACCCAATACTCGACCGTGTCACGAAAGCTGCGAACCATGACGACCACTCCGATCATGATCGACAATCCCACCATCAATGCCGACACCGTCACCGCATTCCGGCCCGGATGACGTGCTGCCTGGTCCGCGGCGATCAGCCGGAGACTTCCCCCAACCACCATCGTCTTGCTGTCTCGCCAAAGAGACCTCCAGCCCAACGCCTTGATACACATCGGCGCAAGACAGGAGAGTGCCCCCAAGAGACAGACCGTCGCAAAATAGCCAAAGAGCGGCAAGTTTCCAACCGGGCCCACCAGCGAACAGACGCCTGCCAGCACCAACAACGCCAGGCTGATCCACCCCCATAAACCTGCCCTCAGTTGATTCGTCGATTCATAGTCGCCTGGCGCCAAGGCACGAACCGTCACGGTCCTGCCGGCTTCC
Organism: Nitrospiraceae bacterium; assembly: GCA_035462675.1. GTDB lineage: Bacteria > Nitrospirota > Nitrospiria > Nitrospirales > Nitrospiraceae > Palsa-1315. The sequence goes on from DATHTZ010000563.1 coordinate 3,753, forward strand.
ACGCTGGGTCCTAAGGCCCCTACCATCGAAACCACTGTCCCGAGTAGCACTCCTTTTGCCACTGCCGTGAGCGTCACCATGTCCATCGACAGGATCAACCCTCCAGAGGTGACCGGTGCATAGAGGTCTGAGACCGTTCGGCTGACGAGCGACACCAGACCCCTGGCCAACCACACCCCACCAAGACCTCCCAACAGCCCGCCGAGAAGACCGAGCAATCCCGCATCCACTAGAAACAGACCTGCGACCCGCCGCTCCGTCATGCCAAGGGCGCGGTAGATGCCGATCTCGCGCCTCCGTTGCGCCACAGCAAAGGCGATCGAGTTGTAGATCAGGAACACCCCGACGAGTAGCCCGACCCAGCTCATGACCGACAGGTTGAGCTGGAAGGCCCATACCATGTTCTCGACCTGCTTTGTTCGTTGCGCCGGCCGTTGCACTATAAGATGGGGAGGGAGAACCGCTCGCAGGGACGCAATGATGTCGTCGAGCGTTCGATCAGACGTCGTCACCAGCTCGATCCGATCCAATCGCCCGATCGATTGAAACAACAGCTGCGCCGCAGCAATATCCATGACGACAAGCCGATCCCAGAGAGACGAGCCTGCCTCCTCGTGATGAATGAGCCCTGCGACACGCAGCTGTACGAGACGCCCTCCCGCCATCGCCTCGACCAGGCTACCGATTTGCAGGTTCCAGTCGGCAGCCACCCGACGACCAAGATACAGTGCGTCCGGAGCCAGGAGCACCTCCAACGCATCGGCGTTGTCGGCCTGCGTGATCTGAAAGCCACGCGCCCCAACCTCCGCGAGCAGATCCAGTCCCAATATTTCAAGCGCCTGGCCACGCAGCTCTCCCTGGGTAAGCACGACCGACTCTTCTATAACCGGAGCGGCGCTCACCACTCCCTCGACCGCACGGATAGCCGCGATCACGGACTCATCCACTCCGAGATCATGGCCTGCAATTTCCAATGTGGCAGGACCGGCTACCGTCGTGACGGCTTGCTCGAAGGATCGGAGCACTTGAATATTTGCCGTCCCGATGGCCACGGAGGCCAGCACTCCCAATGCCACTCCGGCAATGCTGAGCAGGGTTCGAAATGGACGCTGGAGCGCATGCGCGCGGATCAGAGCGAGTGGTATAATCATTTAATGCCTGGGTACCTGATGAACAGAACGAATCATGCTGGATGAAGGAAGAAGGCCGACTCGAATCATTCGGGCCGGCAAGGGAGCCCTGCACAAATTAGTCGTTTCGTTTACAGCCAGACAGACCTTTGTTAGACTCACGTGAGTCGACGATGAGAGGTAATTGATGGGCGCACAAACTACTCTGAGCAGAATAGTCCAACCGCGAAAGGAGGAAATCAAAGCCGAGCTCCTCACACCTCGGCAGCATGATATCCTTCGCCTGGTGTCGATCGGACACACGAACCGTGAGATTGCGGAGGTGCTGGAGATCAGCGTGCGCACGGTCGAAGTACACCGATTCAACTTGATGCGACGGTTGAATGTGAGAAACGTGGCGCAACTACTCCGACGGGCTCTGCAACTGGGTCTCCTTGCCAAGACGTTCGGGGCCAAGTAGGCCTATAATTCTTTTAGTTTTCCCCGACAGTCCTCCAACTTTGTATAGCCCTTCTTGCTGAACTGGGCCGCCAGTTCAGTTTCCAATCGGCCAAACACGCCAACCCCCTCCTCAACCAACACCGTCCCAACCTGCACAGCCGACGCGCCACAGAGCACATGTTCAAAAGCATCCACGCCGTTGAACACGCCGCCGGTCCCGATAATCGGTATTCGTCCTTCGAAGATTTTCCAAAATGCCCGCACATTGGCAAGGGCAACCGGCTTGATGATTGCGCCGCCCAGCCCGCCGAACCCACCCTTGGGCTTAATGACGACCACCTCGCGATCGGGATCGACGACGAGCCCGTTGCCGACCGAGTTAATCAGGTTGAGAAAATCGACTCCGCAACGGCCGATCACTTCTCCCATCGCTGTGTGATGGGCCGGATCGAAATACGGAGGCAGCTTCACCCCCATCGGAACCGTGATGACCTTGCGAACCCGCTTCAACAGTCGCTCGGAGGCTTCGGCATCATACCCGATTTGGGGTTTGCCAGGGATGTTGGGACAAGAGAGATTGACTTCGATCAAGTCGGGCTTCGCCGCATTGATTATGGCGGCAATCGTCGGGAAGTCGTCTTCACAGAGACCCGCCACACTGGCAATGACCGGCTTTCCGAATTTCTTCAATTCAGGAATGAGCGCGGCGTACGCCTTGTACCCGAGATTCGGCAAGCCCATGGAGTTGATGGACCCGCCGGGAAACCCATAGTACCGAGGCGTCGGATTGCCGTCGCGAGGCTCAACCGTCATCGACTTCGTGATAATAGCCCCGGCACGAGATCGGCCAAGGGCCAGCAGTTCGTCACACGTGACACAGAGGGCCCCCGAGGCATTCATAAAACAACTGGGAAATCGCACACCGGCAATAGTCGTCGACAGATCCATCACGCGACGACCGTAACAGGCTCGTGCTGCGTTCTCGTCATAAGCTTCCCATCCTTCATGGCCCAAACATAATCGGCAGCCCCAGCGGCTTCGGTACTGTGTGTGACCAACAGCACCGTTTGGCTAAAGCGCTGTACGAGCGACCGAAGGAGGACGATGATCTCAGCCCCATGCTGGGAGTCCAAATTGCCGGTCGGCTCATCGGCGAGAATGATCTGAGGCTGATGTACGATCGCTCGCGCAATCGCCACACGCTGTTGCTCCCCACCCGAGAGCTCGCTGGGACGATGGTGTCGTCGCGCAGTCATCGAGACCAACTTGAGCACCTCTTCGACGCGGGCGTTGACCGATGCCCCTCGCTCCCCACGCAGCAACAAGGGAAACGCAACATTCTCCGCTGCCGTCAACCCCGGAATCAAATGAAACGCTTGGAAGACAATCCCGATTGTTTCCCGCCTGATCCTCGTCCAGTCGTCGCTCGTGAATCGGCTGGTCGACTGCCCTCCTAGGAGAATATCCCCCGAGGTCGGAACATCCAGTCCGCCAACCAGATTGAGCAACGTACTCTTCCCGCAACCGCTCGGACCGATAAACGCACAGAAATCTCCCGTTCCCACTTCAACAGAGACCGTATCAAGTCCGGTGATGGTGTCGCCACCCCGCTTGTAAATTTTTGACACCTGGTCGAATCTCACCATGCTGATCTACTTTTCCATCCCTGCCCTACCCCTTGGTATCACCACCCAAGACCCGCGAAACTCGCGGGACAGGCGAGACACTCGGAATCAGGACTTGCGCGTCGGGCTTTTCGTGCCGGCATGCCCCTCTCGCGCTTGAGAGCACTGGCAGTTTTCTCCCCCATACTGCTGCCTTCGTATATCACAACCATTTACAGAGCAACAACCTTGACAGGCGCGGCACATTCTCATAAAAGAAATGAGCTATATGTTAACCTGGAGCCCTTCCCCCGCAATGTTACGTGAGGACACACAGGATCGGCTGATCGGATGGTGTCGTCAGACCCTCCGATTTGTGTTGCCGGTCGAATGCCTCGCATGTGGCGACTCACTCAACACTGACCCGGTTCCCTTCTTCTGTGCCGCATGCTGGCAAACCATCCGCCCACTCCAGCAGCCAGTGTGTGCCCGCTGCGATCATCCATTTGTCTCGCCGGCGGCCACGACCTATACACCAAATCATCAATGCCGGCACTGTCAGGAACAGCCACCGGACTTTCAACGAGCCTGGACCCTCTTCCCCTATCTTCCGCCTCTGCGAGAAGCGATCTGCTCGTTGAAGTATCGAGGCAAGTACACAATGGCCAAGCCACTCGCGCGCCTGATGATCAGCGCTCTGCCACAAGGGATCGACGCCGACGTGATTATCCCTGTGCCTCTGCATCCGGCCCGCTTACGCGCGCGTGAATTTAACCAATCATTACTGCTGGCCGATCACCTCAGCCGTCACCTCTCCCGGCCGATGTCATCCACAAACCTTGTCAGGACCGCAGCCACCGATCCTCAAACCTCCTTATCGAGACAGGAACGGTTACGAAATCTACGGAAGGCATTTGAAATCCGCCGGCCACAGGACCTCGCAGAAAAGCGTATCCTCCTCGTTGATGATGTCTTCACCACCGGGACAACCGTGAACGAATGCGCGAAGACCCTGCGAAAATCGGGCAGTGGGCCGGTCTTTGTCCTAACGTTGGCCAGAACCGTCGATATGGACCTGGTACCCGATCGCCTTTTGGCCGGCCAGGCTATGCAGCCCTTGAAGGCCCTAGGAATATAATCGATGCCGTTGTATGAGTACCTCTGCCTCGACTGTAAGAAGCGCAGCACCGTTCTTGTCTTGAGCCTGGCCCATCAGGGGCCGGCAGCCTGCTCCCATTGCGCGAGTGCGCGGGTTGAACGAATCCTGTCTCGATTCGCCTCACCAAAATCCGAAGAGGCTCGTCTTGACGCCTCTTTGGATCTCAATAATCTGGCTGGACTCAATGAAATCGATCCATAGAGCATGAGAGCATGGCGCGATTCATGAACACAATGAGCGAGGAAGTGGGTGAGTGCCTCGGTGACGATCTCTCGGCACGGAAAGCATGTGACGTTGGCGAGGCCACAGGACCTCGCGGAGAAACGTATCCTCCTCGTGATGTTGTATTTACCACCGGGACGACACTGAGCGAATGCGCGAAGATCTTACGAAAAACCGGTACCAGAACTGTCGATACGGGGCTGGTGCCCGATCACATCGCTACCGAACCGGCTGCACAGCCCCTGACGACCATAGGAATTTGATCGATGCCGTTGTATGAGTACCTCTGCCTCGACTGTAAAAAGCGCAGCACCGTTCTTGTCTTGAGCCTGGCCCATCAGGTGCCGGCAGCCTGCTCCCATTGCGCGAGTGCGCAGGTTGAACGAATTCTGTCTCGATTTGCCTCACCAAAATCCGAAGAGGCTCGTCTTGAAGCCTTGGCGGATCCTAACAATCTAGCGGGGCTAGATGAAAACGATCCGCAGAGCATGACTCGATTCATGAAAAAAATGGGCGAGGAAATGGGTGAGGACCTCGGCGACGATCTCTCAGAGGCAATGGAATCAGGTGAAACTGACTCTAGAGAACCGGATGACATTGACGGGCTATGACAGGTATTGTCATGTATTTTCACTTGACAGACCGTTCGAGTTTTCCTACCATGGCAGAAGTATCCGAGGCCTCGTGAGGCATATGGATCTCTATCGAACCAGGTTCTTCAATGGCCAAAGAGCCCAAGAGCGAGCTGATGACGGCGGAGGAGACCTGCCGCTATCTCAAGATCACCCAGCGCACGCTCTATCGTTATCTACGGAGTCGCCAGATTCCCGCCTTCAAGCTTGGAAAAGAATGGCGCTTCGTACGCTCGGATCTGGAACAGTGGATTCGCGATCGCACCAGAACCACGTTAGCATCGTAAAGGACAGGCTACAGTGATGTTCGCCGGCGAATACCTGTGCAAAGTGGATGAGAAGGGACGGTTTATCGTCCCCTCACCGATCCGTGAGCAGGTGGAATCGGACGGACAAGCCGTCGTCTTCCTCAAAGGCCCCGAGGAATCGACGCTTATCTACTCCATGAAAGAGTGGGAAAAGGTCCTCGAACGGACCAAAGCCACGCTCGATGAAGATCAGAGTCGACTGTTCATGCACTTCGTCGTATCGGAAGCCGGCACATCGGAGATCGATAAAGCCGGACGTATTCTCATTCCAAGCCGACTGAGAAAAATTATTCCGCTGGATGAGGACCAGGAAATCATTCTGGTCGGCTTGTACCACCGCATGGAGATCTGGAATCCGAGCACGTGGCGGCGGTATATCGGCCAATCTGAAGAGCGATACGAGCTTAATATGTCCAAGATCCTCAATCTCCTGTAACGCTGGCGCGCATGCCTAGGTTTCAGCGCCCGCCTCGGATTCCTTCCTCTCCACGGACCGTTCGCATCACCTCCTACCGGGACCCTGACAAGAAGGTCGCGGTGCCACGGATCAACCCGAGAATGTCTCCGAGATCTCGTCTGCTTGAATCCTCCCCATTACCGTATCCACCGCCTGAGAGTCATGCGGTCACCTTGACCCTTCCTGTACCTCCCAGCGTGAACCATCAGTATGCCACAGTGAATGGCCGACGATTGATCTCTTCGGCAGGTCGTGCCTATAAGGCCCAGGTGGGACAACTCGTATGGCTGAAGTTGGCACAATCCACTCATCGGGCTGCCCTGCTTGCACGACTCCAGTCAGAATGGCTCGCGCTATCCATTCGATTCTATTTTACCTCGGCTCTGCGACGAGACGTCGATGGCGGGCTCAAGATTACGCAGGATGCCCTCTGTGAGGGGCTCGGCATCAACGACAACCGCATCGTTGAAATCCACCTCTACAAACACATTGATAGAGACAACCCTCGCATCGAAGTATATTTGACGCCTGCATCCGATTCCTAGCCCGCATTATTTATAACGGTTCGTGGCGAAATCGCACAGTCGCGTTGCGAGACGGACATGCGGAGTCGCGAGGCCTCACGGTGTACTTGAACAGGACGTCGAGAGAGCGAGCGGCGAACCTGCCAGCCGAAGGCGCGTCGCAAGGAACGCGCTTTCGCGAGAATTCACGACGATCAATCATGAATCATGCAGGCTGCTTGGATTCAAGATCGATACAGGGCGAGCCGATAAAGCATCGTCGATTCTTGCCTAGTGCCCACTTCATAATCGATAGGTGAGGAATGCGCAAACGTATCCTGCTGCATCAACTCCGGGTTGGGATGTATGTGGCAGGTATCGACTGCTCATGGTTCAGGACCCCCTTTCTGAAACACCGGTTTCTGATTCACACTGAAGAACAGATCGAGCGCTTGCGACGATCCAATGTCCAAGCCATAGATATCGACCCCTCCAAAGGGCTCGACGTCACTTCCTTCCCAATCGCGAAAGAGACCCTTCACATGATCAGCTTACACACCTCCATCCAAGCAGCCCCAGCCCATGATGCACCCCACTCACTTGGCACATTGAGCCAAGAACTCACGATCGCCCAAGAGACGCGTGATAAGTTGGCCCAGTCGGTCAAGACCCTCTTCGACGAAATCAGCAAAACAGGCGCCGCAAGACCAGGGCCGGTCAAGGAAGCAGCACAGGAGATTATTATCGTCGCACGAACCCTCAGCACCCACGCCACATTCATGGCAATGAGTCATGGACGGCATCTCGACCTCTCCTTCAACAACCATAGCCTCGCCGTCTGCACGCTGGCGATGATCATCGGCCAAGCTCTCGGCTATAACCCGATACACCTCAATGAATTGGCTACCGGCGCGTTATTGCATGACATCGGGCTCTTACAACTCCCCGATCATCTATTCCGCACATCGACTCCCCTCTCCGGTGAAAACTTGGCGGCCTTTCACCATCATCCACGGCTCGGCGCCATTGCGATTGAGGCGCAACGCGGTTTTTCTCAGACGGTTCGCCAAATAGCGGCCGAACACCATGTCACACCCGATGGGCAAGGCTATCCTTCTGAAACATCGGCAGGTTCCATATCAGAAGCGAGTCGCATTGTGATGGTGGCGGATCGATACGATGAGTTACTGACCGGATTCGGGGGGCTCCGACCGTTGCCTCCCCACGCGGTAATTCAACAACTATTCCAAGAAGGAGAATTCGGACGTCTCGACCTTGGCCTCGTATCTCTGTTCATCAAGCTAGTCGGCATCTACCCCGTCTACAGCTTCGTGGAACTCAATACGAAGGAACGAGGGATGATCACCACCATTAATTCCGCTACTCTGCATCAACCGATCGTCGCATTAACCTATGACGAAACAGGCAGCCCCTACCGAAATCCGCTCACAATCGATCTCTCCAACCAGACCCGGCCTCCCGAAAGGTCTATTGAACATGTGGTCACATCAGAATCTGGGGAAGCCAGTCGCGCAGCGTAGCGATCATGCTGGCCATACGTCACCGGATCACCATTCAAAGATCGGCGCCTATTCGTACCGGAGTGCTTCGATAGGATTGAGGCGAGCGGCCTTGTTGGCAGGGTACAATCCGAAGAACAGGCCGACCACGAGTGAGAAGAAGAACGCGAGGAGGATGACGTTGCCGGAGATGATGGTCGGCCAGCCGGCAATGAGCGTCGTTAACTTCGCCCCGGCAACCCCCAGGACGATACCCAGCACCCCTCCCACCAGGCTCAATGTCATGGCCTCGATCAGGAACTGCATCACGATGTGCCGGCGTTTCGCGCCCACCGCCATGCGGACCCCGATCTCTCTCGTCCGTTCCGTCACGGAGACGAGCAAGATATTCATGATGCCGATCCCCCCGACCAACAGAGACACGGAGGCAATGGCGAACAGCATCATCGTCAACGTCTCACTGGTCCCTTCTTGAACTTTCCCGATATCAACCTGTGTCCGGATCGTGAAATCGTCGTCCTGCTCCGCCTGGAGCCGGTGGCGTGCCCGCAACACCTCTCGAATCTGCTCGGCCGCCATCGGCAAATCCTCGACCTGATCGGTCGAACCGAACATCGCCCCGACGGACCCGATAAATGATGTCCCAAACACCTTCCGTTCTGCCGTGCTGAAGGGAATGAACACCACGTCGTCTTGGTCGGAGCCTTGCGCAGACTGTCCTTTCGGCGCAAGAACTCCAATGACACGAAACGGCACGTTCTTGATGCGAATCACGGACCCCACCGGCTCTTCGCCAGGCTCAAACAGATTTCCCACGATCGTTTGGCCGATGAGTGCGACTCGAGCGGCACTTTCTAAATCCGTCTGAGTGAAGGGACCTCCACTCGTAAAGGACCAGTCCCGAATCGTCAGGTAACTCGGTGAGATGCCGTTAATCGGTCCGTTCCAGTTCCGGTTCCCATAGACGATTTGCATGACATCGCGCTTAGCCCATCCGGTATCGACCAGTAAGGGGATACGCTTTTTCAGGTCCAGGGCGTCGGACACAGTCAGCGTCACGGCACTCCCCTGACTCCCTCGCACCCCGCTCGCAGAAGTCACCCCAGGAAAGATGATAATGACATTTGTCCCCATTGTCGCAATCTGCGCTTGCACGGCCCGTTTGGCGCCTTCGCCGATACTCACCATAGCGATGACCGCAGCCACGCCGATGACAATCCCCAGCATCGTGAGACCCGCTCGCATCCGATTTCGAGCCAAGATCCGCAGCGCAGTCAGAATAGTGAGCCACACAAACGCCGACATTTAGCCCTCATTATTCATGACGGTTCGTCGCAGCAGCGGATCGGCGATTGTAGCAGTAGCGTTCATGAATAATGCGGGCTAGGCCTCAACCGGGCAGGACACTGGCCGCGCCTTGGTCGTGCGGTCCGTTAAGATCTGCCCGTCTTTGATCACAATCTCTCGCGCAGCATAGGCCGCAACATCGACCTCGTGCGTCACCAAGATGATCGTAATCCCTTCATCGCGGTTCAGCGTTTCTAGAACTCTCATGATCTCCTGGCTCGACTGGGTGTCCAGGTTGCCGGTCGGTTCATCGGCAAGGAGCAACGAGGGCGATGTAACCAGCGCCCGTGCAATCGCGACGCGCTGTTGCTGCCCTCCGGACAACTGGGTCGGATAATGGTGCTCTCTGCCCTGAAGCCCCACCCTCCCTAACGCCGCCGCAGCCTGAGCCCGTTGTTCTCTGAGCGAGAGTCCTCGATAGAACAAAGGAAGCTGCGCATTTTCGAGCGCGCTGGTTCTGGTAATGAGATTGAAGCTCTGAAAGACGAACCCGATCTGCTGATTGCGTATCCCGGCCAACTGATCGGGCTTCAGGTTGCTCACCTCTATTCCGTTTAACCGATAGCGCCCCTTTGTTGGTTGGTCCAGGCAGCCCAGAATATTCATCAGGGTAGACTTGCCGGAGCCTGAAGAACCCATGATGGCGACGAACTCACCTTGTTCAATCGTGAGACTCAAGCCGCGCAAGGCTTGAACCTCCATGTCGCCGGCCTGATAGATCTTCCACACCTCTTCACATTCGATCAACGAGCTCATCGGGGGTTCTCGTGAGAGGAGAACTGTGAGACGTGAAACGCGGGGCATGAACGAAAGGCGAAATCGGAAGTGAGCGACTTGAAATCCGGAGTTCCGAAAACCTCGATCTTCGGACTGCGACCCCTCGCCCGTCGTGTTTGAATCGCATGCGATACGATACGCTTCACAGGTGGTTACATTCCACGATTGCGTGAGGAGCCCCGCTGCCCGCCGCTTCCGAATCCTGGTGGCAGATCGCTCCCACCGCGATCGCCTTTGGGTCGATCGATCCCCACGACAACCAACGCGCCTTCAGGCAATTCCTCTGACAATATCTCCGTAGCCAAACCATCAGAAATACCCGTTTGGACATGAATGGGCTCGAGTTCTCCGGAAGATCCCTCTTTCCAGACTGTTCGGCTTGGCGCAATGGCCCCTTTGCCGGCTCCTGCCGCCTGCTCCGCGCCCTTCTCTTTGGTAGGTTTGTCGCCGAGCTTGGCGCGATCGGCTGGGCCCGCTGTCGGGGGTGTGAATCGTAACGCGGCATTCGGTACTTTGAGCACGGCGTCTCGTTGTGCCACAACGATAGAAACGTTGGCGGTCATCCCCGGCTTCAGGCGGAGATCTTGATTGTCGACATTGACCACGACGTTATAGGTCACCACATTCTGCACATTGATCGGCGCAAGACGGACCTGACGGATCGTGCCGGCAAATGGATACCCAGGGTGGGCATCGACC
>DATHTZ010000564.1:0-13073 GCA_035462675.1 Nitrospiraceae bacterium
GTCACTGTGCTCGGCGAACCACGCTGAGCCTTTCGGTGATCGATCTGAGCCCCCGCGATAAGCCCGTCCACCGAGGTTCGAAATACCCGCAAACTGCCCTGGCCAATCTTGGTGGCTCACAATCGGCCTTCCTCGATCCATCGGTAGATCGTCCATTTGCTGACCTTCAACAACTTCGTCGTTTCCTGGATGCGGAGTAACACTGGCTCCACGATTCACCCATTCTGCCATGTGCATTCGCCATCTTTTGGCTCAGGCGGCGCAGTCGCTGTCGGATTTGTCCCCATCACCGCACCTACTTCATCGGCTGCCCGGTACAGTGCCAGACGTCACCTTTGACTCCATTCACCGCTCCGACCAGTTGATCAGCTTTGACCTTCCCTACGTCAATTGTCACCACGGCATGGCCATGGCCCGCCGTAATGAAGGTGGCGGTGGTCAACACGATGACCAGGAGCACCAACATGACATCGACCAGCGGGATGACATTGATTTGATTCAGCTCACGATCCATGCTGTGCCTTGTACTGCGCGAGAAGTTCGCTCACCCGACGGCGGAGTAGGTTATTCATGACCACGCAAGGAATGGCGACCAGCAACCCCGCCGCGGTGGCCTTGAGCGCGAGACTCAGACCGATCATGATCGACGTCACCGCCAACGCACCGGAAGTGCCCATCGTGTGAAACGTCAGCATGATGCCGAGTACCGTTCCGAGCAATCCGATATAGGGCGCATTGGCCGCCACGGTACCGATCACCACCAGCCGCCTGGTCAATGCGATCTCGCACAGATCCAGTGTGGGGAACTGCCTCATGTCCACCCGCCGATAGAACAGCCCGCGCTCCACTGCCACCCCGATCGCCCAGAAGCTCAGCGCTAGCAAGAGCCCGATGACGCCATACTCGACAAGTTCCTTGAGTCCATCTATCGAAACACCGTAATCCTTCCTCCAGCACCTGCGTCAGATATTATCCGCAGCACTTCGTCTGCCGCGCACACATAACTGACGCTCAGTGATCAGTCCTATTTTCGAAGATCAGCTTGTCGACCGAGTTTCCGATCACGCGCAAGCTCTGTTTGCCGATTTTCGTGGCACTCAACTTCCCTTCTTCCACCCACCGATAGACTGTCCAGCGGCTCACATTTAAGGCCGCCGTCGCTTCATTGACCCTGAGTAGTTGTTTGTCCATGATGTACCTTGCTCTGTATCGACGTCAGACTTATTGCATTGTTCGAAGGCACCCGTTGAATGAGGGCGTCTCAAGGACGCCCTTATCTCAGACTAGGACTGATCCGTATATCCCGAGAGACTAGAACATTCCTAGTGTTACACCGCCATAGATCGCCCGACCGTAGCCGGCGAAGAAAACCTGGTTGCCCGCAGAAGCAGCGGCAGTTTCACCTCCGGTCACTGTGCCAGATGTGGCGTATTTCTTATCCGCGATGTTGTCCACCTGCAGATAGAGCTTGGCGAATCTGAACCAGGAGTTTTCAAGCTCGAAACTCTTGTGGACATTCACATTCGCGACCACATAGGAGGGGATGCTGAACGTGCTGCTGTTGTTCAAGAAGTAGCTGTTATAATAACTGCCTTCGACCCAGCCGCCCCATCCGGTCGGCGCATGGTCATAGGCGACTTTGGAATTCACCACATCGGTCGGTACGTTCGGCACCTGCTTGCCGTCGCGGACTAGGAGCCCGGCCGCGGTTCGATCTGAGAAATTTACGTATCTGGCATCAATGTGTGTATAGGCGCCGGAGAATCGCAGGCCTGCGATCGGTCGCCAATCGTAGGAGGCTTCAATGCCCATGTACTTAGAGGAGTCTGCATTGACGGAAGCCGTGTTCCCCCCTGATACCGTCTGCGTGATGATCTCGTCTTTGAAGAAGGTCAAGAACCCGACGAGTTGGACGGTGAGGGTCTTGTGCAGCTTGGACTCCGTACCGATTTCCAGGTTGAGGTTCTTCTGAGGTTTGAGATTAAAGTTGGTCCCGGGAAGCCCGGTGATGGGATCGCGCAAAAGCTGGCTCATTTGTGGGATGCCGTACCCCGTCGAGGCCCGAGTCCAATGTCGATAGGCCTCCGTCGGTTTCCAGGTGAGCGACATTTCCGGTGCCCAGTTTGAGTAATCAAGACTTGCGTTGGTACGCGAGGCCACCGCGCCAGCATTATTATAGGTGGTCGCCTGCGTGCTGATGCGGGACTGTTCGAAGCCAAGCCCTGCTGCCAACGTCCAGGTCGGCACGAATTCCAATTCTTCCCGGAAGCGGGCGCCGATGTTGAAAATCGACCCTCGGGAGTTCTGGAGCAAGGTTCCTTTCGTTCCGAAACCGTCGGCAAGATTCTGGAACGAATTGGCTTTCTGGTCCATCTGGTTGACAAAGAAGCCGACATAGCTCTTCAGCGGCATGTCTCCAAGCCAGCCATCGTGCCGTAAGTCGCTGTAGCTCTTGTAGTTGGGATTGGTGTTCTCGGTTATCTGCGAAAATGTTTGCTGGATGTCTTTGACATCGTAGTCGGCCTCCATCGTCAGGACGGTATTCGCGTTGATCTGCCGCTCGTACATGCCCCCCAGGATCGTGCGACGATCGACGCGACTTTGATCGAGCAAGAGCGCGTTTGCGCAACCAGGGTTGTAGGCGCCGGGCGTACAGGTCGTTTGCGCTCCGCCTGCCTGCCGGTCGTTGGCGGTAAACTGCGCTTGGGTGAGCCTGGTCGGCACTTTCGTATTCAGCCAGTTGGAGATCGCCTTGAAATAGAAATTCTGCTTATCATCTACTTTGAAGCGAAAATTGAGGTTAAGCGTCTGGGTATTGTAATTGCTATTCTGGATATAGCCGTCTTCCTTTACCTCGCTCGCAAACATGGCGATGTCGACTTTGTCCGTTTCTTGACCGACGGCGAGACCGTATTTTTGGTACCCGTAGGAACCGCCCGACAAGAAGGTTTCCACTCCGTTTATGTCGCTCCCCCGTCTGGTCCTGAACTGAACCATTCCACCGAGGGCGTAGTTGTCGTACAAGGACGACGATGCCCCGCGAGTGACTTCGACGCTCCGCATAAACCAGGGGTCTTGAATGTCGAGGCGTGAGAGGCCGTCGGATTGGGTCTGGACAAATCCGTCTTCGTATATCTTGATATCGCGAATCGCGAAGGTCGTCTTGGCGCCCTGCCCGCGAATCATAATGGAGAAGTCGCGGGGTCCGTTGGCCTGGCGCAAGACCACGCCGGGAAGCGATTCCATTGACTCCTTCATGGTCCGAGTCGGTTGGGAATCGGTTTCAGATGGCAGCGTGGAAGAAAGTGAAACACCTTCCGGCCGCTTATAGAAGCGCTTGCTGACGATGCTGAGATCGGACAGCTCATATTCTGGAATCACATCAGTAGCCACCCCTTGCTCCGGGGTCACTTTCTCAGTGACCACCCTGGGCCTCTCGTCCGGTGCCAATGCCCCCTCCCGCGTTTTCTGAAGCTCGTCCAGCTCTTTGAGAATCCCCTTGAGCTGTTCGCGCAATTGCTCTTCGCGTGGAGAAGCTCGTGCGGCTTCCGGCTGCGTCAATTCTTGTGCGAACGTAACGTGATCCGGATCGGCAAGGCTTCCGAGCATTGCAACTGCCACAATAATTTGCGTAACTCTCTTGATTGACACCATGGCCCATACTCCTTCTCGTCATGAGAAATGGAACAATTGACTCCGTGCAGATTCAAGCCGCGCACTTCGCTGCTTTGCACGTACAGGGAGAAGACAGATGAACATTGAGTGGATGCGAAGTTACGAGCGAGGAGGCGCGCGAGACTGGGCCGACTGCTGGGAGAGGAACGACGAGACAGAAGAGTCGACCAATAGCAGCATCGTCACGAGGTGAAGCGGCTGCGTCTGTGGTGTGGCTGTGGGAAGGTCAACGGTCGGATTGGCGTCGCAGGCCCAGGAGCAGAGAGAGGAATGCGCCGCTCCGCCCTTGTGGTGATGGGCTGAGTGTGGCTGGCTCTCGAGCGCAAAGAGACAAGCTACTGCACTGACCGAGAGCGTCAGGTATAGCGTCGCAATGGCCAGAGCCAACGGGACGAAACACTTCCTCATTTCCCGCTCTCCATGACCTGTCGCATCACCGCTACCGCCTCGGGACTATCCCAGGCACGAGGCCCGACCGCTCGTCCGACCAACGCGCCATCCCGCGCGATTACGATTGTGGTCGGGAGACCACGCACCATAAAGGATCGTGACACTTCTTGATCTTCATCGAACAGGACCGGCAGGCTGACGCTCAACTGCGAGAGAAAGTGGGCAATCCCATGGCGCTGCAGATCCGTCGTCACCGTCAGGAGGGCAAAGTGTGCCGGGTCCAACTGCTTCTGCAAGCGCGACAGTGAGGGCATTTCTTCTTTGCAGGGCCCGCACCAGGTGGCCCAGAAATTCACCAGGACGACCTTCCCTGCCAATTCGCTCGACTTGACGATCTTGCCGTCCAGCGTCGCGAGTTCAAAGGGCGCCGCCATGATCCCGACCGGCAACCGGCTCACCTTGAGCGAGACAAAGGGGTCGCCGGAAAGCGCGGGACCAGCCGAAACAATGCTCATGAGAGAGAGCATCGCTGCAATCACAATTCGTTTCACCGGCACATGCACGTTACGGCTCCTGTCTCGCGGCGACTTTCGCAGCAGGAAGTTGGAGGGTTTGGACGACCATGCGGTGAACGGGCATCGCGTGTTCCATCCAAGCCAAGGCAGCGAGCCCCTTCGAATTCATCGAGAGGGACGGGGTCTGGCCTTTCTTCTCATTCAATTTCAGCGGCGTACTAAATGTCTGCCCACGATCGAGCGAAACGCTTAGGACGACTTCGCGCCGGACGGGCGACTGTTCTTCCCAGACGATGACGAGACGCCCCTCTGGATCGACCACCATCTGTGGATGATCAGGGAAGGTTCCCTTGGAGACGTTCAGTTTTTTCTTGGGCGAGAAGGTGGCTCCGCGGTCGTCCGAGTAGGCTAGGAACACCGCCGGAGTCTCATCGATTCCCTCGGTGTACCAGACCACATAAAGCCGCCCGAGTCGATCCGTTCCGATTGAGGCGGGGCGATGGGGGCAGCCCGAGAACACCCACTTGTCGTGACCCACGATCACCGCGGAAGAAAACGTACTCCCGCCGTCGGTGGAACGAGCGATCACCGTTTCGCGGAGATCGCCAGGGAGAACCTTGCGCCAGGCCACATAGAGCGTTCCATCCGGTCCGGTCGTGAGTGACGTTCGGCAACAGACACAGGTGTTCTCGTCCACTTTGAGGTTCTTCGCGACGGTGAGACCGTGGTCGGTCGATCGTGTTATGAAGGTGCCGGGTTCCTTCTTCCCCTCTCGCCCATCGATCCAGGCCACATGCACGACGCCGTCAGGGGCGACGTGCATCGAATCGAAACTGTGGCCGATGACTTGCTTATCGTCGTTCACTAGAATAGACGGCAGAAATGTTTTGCCTCCGTCCGTGGACCGGCTCAGCCGCAGTTCGTTCGAGAACGGTTTGTCCGGCGTTAGTTTCGAATGGGTCAAGGCCCAGGTCAGGAACACGTCGTCTCCGACCACAGCCAGAGCCGGCGCTTCCTGTCGCATGAAGGGCGCCTCGGTCGGTTGGTTCACTTTGATCGGAGCCCCGATCGGTCCTCCCGACTGCTCAGTTCTGGCATAGAGCACCGTGCGTACTTCCTTATCCTCCTCCATCCAGGCAAGCGAGATGCGGCTCTCGTCGTCAATCCGGACAGAAGGCCCTACCACCGCCCTTACCAGACGGTCGGTCGTCAGTTTCGAACCGAATCGCAACATCTGATCCGGCTCGGCCAGCGCCATCGATACGAGCGAGACGGCACTGATAGCAATTCCGACCATCCACGCCAGTCTCTTGGTTTTGAATTTCCGTTCGATCATGGTGCGCCTCACTTCGATCCACGAATGGATAATTGCACGTCGCGCCCGTTTGAGCCTTGCCGCCCACTCACTCCGGGCACCGATTCGAGGGACTCTTTCATGCTTCTCGTCGGTTGGTCCGAGAATTCAGACCGCGGAACAGTGGACCGCGCCGTGCCTTCCGGCTGCGAGCGGAGTTGACGCAATTCCCGCTCGACCTTCGCGCGATCCAGCTGCAGTTCCTGAATACGCGCCGCCCGTGTCGACTCGCTCATCACATCCTGCTTTTCCTCAGCCAAGGCTGGCATAGCCACTATGCCTAAAAGGTCCAACGCCAGCGCCGCCATCTTCAATCCTTGGCCTGAGAGCAGAGACATAGGGCATCAATTCCTATCGGCTAACTTCCGAGGCTATAGACCATCGGCACATACACCGCTACTTCGTGCGTACCGAGTGGTTGATGCATATGGAGCGGACAGACCAACCGGATGGCCTCTATGGCCGCGTTATCAAGTGACTCATAGCCGGAACTGCGATGCACCTTTACCTCTGACAAATGGCCATCGGCTCGAATGACTGCGCGCAGCACGACCTTCCCTTCCCAGCCATTGAGGCGCGCGGTGCTCGGATAGCGTTTGATCTCAGCCAGTCTCCGCCTCAACGATTCGGCCAACCAGCCATGATCGACTTTGACCACGGGCGTCGGACGGGTTGCCATTGCTACTTGTGGTGCGGACTCCTGTGCGACAGATTCAGTCGGTTTGGCGTCGCTCGCAGCAACAGTCTCCGGCGCTGAGCCAATCGCGGGTTCAGCAGTCACTCCTTCATGCTGAACGACAGGGGCTATCGACTCAACCACAGCCTGCGTGGTCTGCTGAACCTCTGCTGGCGGCTGTTCCTGGACCGGCGTGACCGCCTCGGTACTCGTGTGCACCGCCACCATCTGTTGAGTCGGCTGACTCGTCTCGACCACCTGGCGGATTTCGCGCTGCACAATCGGTGTTACCTCGCGGGGCTGCACTTCCCGGGTGACCATTTGGGGCTGTCTGGGGGTGGGAGCTGACGGACGCGGAGTTGGTTTTGCAGGTTCCTGGGTTGGCGTGAATTCAGCCTGACGTGTTTCTTGAATCCGTTGTGGTTCGACCAAGGCGACGTCCCACGTAAACACCTCTTTCGGCACTGCCGGTTTGACCTGAGCCATGAGCCCAAGGGCCACGGTGAGCGCAAGGCCGTGAAAAGCCGCGGACACTACCCATCCTTGTACGCGATACCGCCAATCCGTATTGAGTGTCACTTGAGCACCACCGGTGTGAATGTATGCTCGGCTTTAGGCTCAGCCCTTGTCTCTTCCTTCAACTGACCAAGGGAAAAGAACGTCAGGAAAGATGTCCCTAACCATCGAGTCGAAGACCGACTGTGTCTCATCGATTCATTCTCCTCAGTCTGATTCTATTTCAAAGATGCGACATGCAGGCGCGATTTCAGTCAAGCTGCTTCCCTTCCCCCAAGTCAGATCGATGACCGACCGCAACCTCTGTCAGGGGAAAGAAGTTGTGAGCGCTATCACCGACAAGCTCTGAAGATTGGAAAGGAGGAGGAATTATGCGAAGGGCGGGGCACGTGCTGGTGGCTGAAAACTAATGAGAGCACTGATCTGTGGTCTGGGGGACTCCTGTTCGATAGAGTCTACTAGTTCAACGGGAATGAAGGACACTGAAGTGCCCTCGACCGCGTCGGCCGCGATGCAGAGCCATGAACAGAGTGCGGTGGCGTGAGTCGTTGCGTTGTGATGCTCATGTTGCCCCATGTGGGCGGTGAGCTGCGGGTACACAATTCCGCTGAGCGCCACAAGCCAGAGCGCGAACCCTCCGATTACAAATTGTCGAGTCCTAGGGTTCATAAGTCTTTATCGAAGAGCCGCTGCCTTTACCGGCTCCTGTTTCTGAATCCGTGCGACGGTTTCCTCGATCTTCTGTTCGGTGAGCAGCCCGCCCTTGATATATTCCTGGACTCGGCCCTCTTGGTCGATGAAGACGCTCACGGGTAATCCGAACACCCCGAATTGATTGGCGACCTTGTTGTCGCGATCCATCAGGACCGGGAATGTGTGGCCGTACTGCTTGATGTGCTCGCGAACTTTGGCGTCGTCCTCTAACTCATTGACGGCAAGGACGACAAACCCTTTGCTCCGAAGCTTGTCGTAGGTGGCTTGCATCGCAGGCATTTCGGTCGTGCAGGGCTTGCACCAGGTGGCCCAGAAGTTCAGCAGCACGATCTTACCGCGATACTGGCCGAGGCTTTGGGTCTTGCCATCAAGATCCGCAAGCTGAAAGTCTTCAGCCTGCATGCCGACGGTCGGGACTCGCGAGCCCATACTCCAGACATCGAAGGCGGGCAGTCCCGCCAATGCGACAAGCAGCGCGATCACCATTAATGCGATGTTGGATCTTCTTGGCTTCATATCAGCCTCCTCTTGCTTCAACCACTCCGCTTAAGATGGGTTCAACATTTGGAACGAGCGTGTAAGTCCAAAAATATAACTGGTTCCCTGCGCAAGACTGTTATTGGAATCCCGTGCCACAGGAATCGCCGCAAAGAAATATACGGAGGTCATTTTCGTCAAGGCGGAGTCAACCAACCCGTCCAGGCTAAGGTTAAAGCCCGGTGAGAATGAGAGGAACGTCGAGCCAGTGGTGGGCACCGCCCGGTTTTGAATGGTTGGGTCAATCACTGTCGGCTCCGCACCACCAGGCGTGCCAACCGGCGCCGATTGCAACAACGACGAACTAAAATTATCGTGCACCATATACCGGTAGTTAAACTGCGAGGACACCACCAACCACGGAACCGTCACGAGATTGAGACCAGCATTGAAATCCCACTGATCTCCGAACTGGTATCCATCGTTGTTGCGGAAGGTGTGTCGGTAACTGGCTGACGAAAATTGATTGAGCTTATGCGGGATCAATTCATAGGTCTGGTAAATGGTCGGATTCAACCCGACGGCCCCTCGACCGAGTTGGGTGGGTGACTCCATCACAGCGTTTTGGCTGTCATGCGCGTGGGTATTGCCGGACGGAAGATAGACGCCGAACCCCAGCACTACCATACTCCGCAGGGTGGGCAACATATTGTACTTGAGACCCACACGCAGATCCCCAATCCCATTGGCGGAGAAATTGGTCGACTGGCCCGAGCCGTCTGTTCCGTCCTCTCCCAGGCCATCGATATGTTTGTGCGTGCGCCACACATAGGGGAGCGTGAGTTGGAGTCCAAACCGTTCGGTGAGACCATAATTCAGGTCGAGCGTCGCCATCTGAGTAATGGTCCGAGTCTCCTGATGATGATCCAAAATCATCTGTCGTTGCCCCTGATCCACCGCTGGGATGACCCCATTGGTTCCATCCAGTACTCGCATCGGCGTGTAGTTATAAATCGCATTGACCGTGAGGAGTCCTGCTACCGGAACCTGCTGTTGAGACCCGATGACGACGAAACACGACACAGCGCCGCAGGAAGCTTGTGCCTGCTGGACGCTGGGCCACGAGAAGAAGACGAGTGCAAGACCGAGAATGAATCCGAGGATGAACCGTCTCTCCACCATGTTGCTGCTGGTCCTTTCTCTCTATTAGAATCGTCCTTATCCGCCGATCCTACAATCCACGCCATGGATCATATGAGAGACGGAAGCGGCCCTGCTGCGAGCCGATGAGCGACGGAGACTACAGGGAGAAAGATGGGGGGGCGCGGCTGGAAGAAGTCTGGCACGCCTCGATCGAGGGCTGCGCAAAATGGGGGAGCGTGACGAGCGCAATGGGACTGAGTTCGGCTTGAAACGTGACCACCACCGTATCGAGAACCGTCCCGGCGGCACACATCCAGGAGCAGAGCAGGGTGCCATGCGTGGCAGCCTGATGCTGGGCATGGTGTCCGGCATGCTCGACCGACTGCGCCTGAGCCAATCCGCCGACGGAAAGGACGCAGAGCACCAGGAGGATTGACAGGAATTTGAGGACAGGGCGGTTCATTGTATGGCAACCCTAGTGTAACTCGGACGAATGCTACTGGAGTCACACTAAGCCTGTCAAGCCGGTGACTCGGCCCGCAGGATGCTCAAAAGGTCGTCAACAAGGCCGCAACGAGCGAAGATGCGAGAACGATGCATGGGAAAAGGCGCGTCTCGGCGCGCCCGGGGTGGGCGGGTGAGGGGAGCAACTTTCTCAGCTTCCTACTGAGCCTCTGCTTGTTATAGGATTCATAGAAAAGATACTGTATACTGCACCAAATCTTTTCGGAGACGTCGGCGTTCGTTCTGAACGACAGTATCATGGTCACGCAATTACTCAACCAAATCTTCGGCAGTAAAAACGATCGTGAAATCAAGGCGATCTACCCGATTGTGGAGCGGACCAATAGCCTG
Source organism: Nitrospiraceae bacterium (assembly GCA_035462675.1). Lineage (GTDB taxonomy): Bacteria > Nitrospirota > Nitrospiria > Nitrospirales > Nitrospiraceae > Palsa-1315. Next base: position 10,316 of record DATHTZ010000564.1, read on the forward strand.
GAGTCCGGCCTGACTCCGCTCTCCGATCACGCCCTCGCCGACAAGACCCAGGAGTTCAAGAAGCGCGTTGAGGCTGGGGAGACCCTGGACAATATCCTGCCCGAGGCCTTCGCGGTCTGTCGTGAGATGTCCCGCCGCAAGCTGAATATGCGCCATTTCGATGTGCAGTTGATCGGCGGCATGATTCTCCATAGAGGTCGCATCGCTGAAATGAAGACCGGCGAAGGAAAAACCTTGATGGCCACGCTGCCGGTGTATCTGAATGCGCTTGAAGGGAAGGGCGTGCACCTCATTACCGTGAACGACTATCTCGCCAAGCGCGATGCACAGTGGATGGGCGTGCTGTACCACGCGCTGGGACTTTCGGTGGGCATCATTCAGCATGACGCCTCATTTTTCTTCGATCCGACCTATGACGCCTCTGACAAACGGCTCCAGTCTCTCCGCCCATGCACGAGGCCTGAAGCTTATCGCGCCGACATCACCTACGGGACAAACAATGAATATGGCTTTGACTATCTCCGTGACAACCTGGTCGTGACCGACTTGGCCCAGTGCGTGCAGCGCGAGTTGAACTATGCCATCGTGGACGAAGTCGACAGTATCCTCATCGATGAGGCCCGCACGCCCTTAATTATCTCCGGCCCAACGGACGAGACGACCGATCTCTACTACCGCATCAATGCGATCATTCCACAGCTGAAGCAAGAGCACGACTACACGGTCGAGGAAAAAACAAAGACCGCGTCCTTGACCGAAGACGGCAACGTTCGGGTCGAGAAATTGCTCGGCGTGGACAATCTCTACGATCCCAACCATATGGATCTCGTCCATCACGTCGTCAAGGGGCTCCAGGCCTATAGCCTCTACAAACGGGATGTGGATTATGTCGTGAAAGAGGGCGAAGTCATCATCGTGGACGAATTCACCGGGCGGCTTATGCCGGGGCGCCGCTGGAGCGACGGACTACACCAGGCCGTCGAAGCCAAGGAAGGAGTGAAGATCGCCAACGAGAATCAAACACTGGCCTCGGTCACCTTCCAGAACTATTTCCGGATGTACAAGAAGCTCAGCGGCATGACCGGCACGGCAGATACGGAAGCGGCGGAGTTCGCCAAGATCTACAATCTCGATGTCAACGTGGTTCCGACCAATCGCAAGATGATTCGGCTGGATTACGCGGATGTCGTCTACCGAACTGAGAAAGAGAAATTCACCGCAATCGTCGAAGATATTAAGGAATGCCACGAGCGTGGCCAGCCCGTCTTAGTCGGCACGATTTCCATCGAAAAATCGGAGCGGCTCGCAGGCTACTTAAGCCGGAACGGCGTCAAGCACAACGTCCTCAATGCCAAGCAGCACGAGCGAGAAGCCGAGATCATTGCCCAAGCCGGACACAAGGGCGCCGTCACCATCGCCACGAACATGGCAGGCCGCGGCACCGACATTCTCCTGGGCGGCAATCCCGACTTCATGTTCAAGCAGATCTTGTACCGGGAAGAAAATCTGCCGGATGCACGCAAATTGGAGATCTTCGAACAGATTCGGGCCGACTGCGAGAAGGACAAACAAGAGGTCATCGCAGCCGGGGGACTCCACATTCTCGGGACCGAGCGCCACGAAAGCCGCCGGATCGACAACCAGCTTCGAGGCCGCGCCGGCCGCCAAGGCGACCCTGGTTCGTCACGATTCTACCTGTCGTTGGAAGACGACTTGATGCGCATCTTCGCCTCAGAGCGGGTCTCCCAGCTGATGCTCAAACTCGGCATGGAAGAAGGTGTCCCGATCGAGCATGGCATGGTTACTCGGGCCATCGCCAACGCCCAGAAGAAGGTCGAGGCTCACCACTTCGAAATCCGGAAGCAGCTGTTGGAGTACGACGATGTCATGAACAAGCAGCGCGAGGTGATTTACCAACACCGGCGTGCCGTCTTGGGCGGATCGAATCTAAAAGACGATCTTCGGAACATGATAGACGGCTTGGTGGAGTCCGCGCTGAACATCTATTGCCCGGCAGAACAATACTCCGAAGAATGGGATATCAAAGGGCTCGCTGAACTCATGCATGGCCAGTTCGGCTTCGACATCGCCCAGGGCAGGGGCGACGGCGGCGAGGCGCTCCGAGCCATGGGGCGCGACGCGTTGCTCGAAGACCTTCGCGCGCAGGTGCGTGAGGCCTATGATCGGAGAGAACAGGATCTGAGCCCGGAATTGATGCGCTTCCTGGAGAAGACCTTCATGCTTCAGGTCATCGACCACCACTGGAAAGACCACCTTCTCGGCATGGATCACCTGCGCGATGGGATCGGATTGCGTGGCTACGGGCAAAAAGATCCACTTATTGAGTACAAGCGCGAAGGCTACGATCTCTTTGCTGGTATGATGGAACGGGTCAAGTCCGACACGCTCGATCGACTTTTTCATGTACAAGCGGTCCGAAACGAGGAGCAACCCACCGCCCCACCACCGCCCCCCGTCATCTCACGGCCCCTTCCCCCGCTCATCCTCAATCGCGGAGAAGAACCAGTCGCAGTTCAGACTGTTCAGCGAAGCGACGAGAAGGTAGGCCGTAACGACCCCTGCCCCTGCGGCAGCGGGAAAAAATACAAGAAGTGCCACGGAACGTAAGAGCACGACACTATCTCGCTCCCCTGCCTCCAAAGCGACCCTTCCGGATTCTCCTGGGCGGAAACCTTCTGGAATTCCCTTGGCTGCGACAGCAGTCGCAGTGCCTCGGTCAGTTCCAGCTTTCCTTCCC
>DATHTZ010000565.1:0-10975 GCA_035462675.1 Nitrospiraceae bacterium
GGATCCGAAATGCCAAGGGGCCAAGGCGCAAGCCATTCGCTATGAACTCGGTTTACTCTACGAAGTCCAAGAACAGTGGAGCCAGGCCGCCGGTATCTATGAATTAATTCCAACCTTCCATGACGTACGGCAACGACTCGAATCGATTCGCGCACGCAATGTTCAAGCCGAGCCCACCTCCGTGTTTCGCTACGCAAGCTAGCAGAAGCTGGAAAAGTCACTCTTCTCACCCGCCCAACCCCGGCGCACCGAGACGCGCCTTTCTCCATGCAGCGTTCTCGCATAGTGCTCGCCTCGTACGTGTGGCACAACGCAAGATGCTCAAATAGGCTGTCCAGCAAGGCCGCAGCGAGTGAAGATCGGAGGAGGTACCGACCGTACTTCGTGGGGCCGTTCGCCCAAACAAATGGATCTTGGCGAACGGAAAAACCCCTCCAGTGCTTCCGACCTCGGAGTGGTTCCTCGTTAACGTTGAGGGTCTGAACGATGCGAGAACGCTGCTGGCGGCCTGTTTCAGCATCTTGCTAGTGAACACGGTTTGGAGCCGGACGTCCGTCTAGCACGGCGTGAATATTCTCCAAACAGACCAGCCCCATCTGCACCCTTGCGCGCACGGTGGCAGAGCCCAGATGAGGGAGTAACACGACCTGCTTTAACTGAGTCAAGGTTGGGTAGAGAGCCGGTTCCTGTTCATAGACGTCGAGTCCTGCACCGGCGATGACCCCAGTCTTGAGGGCGTCGACCAACGCTTCTTCATTGATAATCGGGCCACGAGCCGTATTGATGAGGAAGGCCGTGGGGCGCATCCAGGCCAATTCACGCACGCCAAGCAGATGATGGGTATGTGGAGTGAGAGGCACATGGATTGTCACGACATCGGCTTCCCCGAGGAGATCGTGCAACGATCGATGCCCCCATTCACAAGGGAGAGACGAGGCGGCCAGTGGTGAGTGTGTATGATAACGTACCGGCATGCGAAACCCCACCGCGCGGCGGGCCACCGCTTGTCCGATTCGTCCCATGCCGATAATCCCCAGCGTCTTGCCCGAGACCTCTGCCCCTAAGAGTTGCGTGGGACTCCACCCAGTCCAATGACCGGATCGAACGAGAGCGTCGCCTTCGACGACGCGGCGTGCGGTCGCCAGGATTAATGCCCAGGTCAGGTCCGCGGTGGCATCCGTCAAGACGTCCGGGGTATTGGTGACGATCAGACCACGCTGTCGCGCAGCAGCAAGATCGATGTTGTTGTACCCGACCGCATAGTTCGCCAGAATTTTCAGCCGAGTGGCTGCATGAATGGTCTCGGCATCGATCTTGTCGCCTAGGGTCACAATCGCGGCGGCGGCATGGCAGAGTCCCTCACGAAGCGCCGATGGAGTAGGCAACGTATCGAGCGGTTCCTGCACGATCTGGAAACGCTCCCGCACAATAGCCATGACGGGATCGGGGAGAAGACGGGAAAGGTAGAAGGTGGGACGTGTGTCGGTCATAAGCCCGTGCTCCTATTCGCACATCACATCTTAGCCGGTCACGCATTTCGCAACAACCGCCCTTGTGTTGGTTTCAAAAGTCCGTTTAGAATGAAACAGACCTCAACTATGACCGCACCAACCCTCATTCTGCCTGAACGTTCCCACGCCATTGCCTCCGACCTCCGAGCCGCTATCGGCAGCGATAAAGTTAAGGACGATTACTCGACGCTCACTGCCTATGCGGTTGATGCGAGTATCTATCGGATGCTGCCTAAGGCGGTCGTGCTTGTAGAGTCCGAGGAGGACATTGCTGCCACGGTGCGGTACGCCGTGCAGCGAGGCATCCCACTGACGCCGCGAGCCGCCGGGACGAATCTGACCGGCTCGGCGATCGGGTCCGGGATTATTCTGGACGTCTCGCGTGTAAATCGAGTGCTGGAGCTCAATCGAGAAGAGCGCTGGGCTCGGGTGCAGCCAGGGATCGTCCTCGCCGAATTAAACAAGCAGTTAGGACGGCATGGGTTATTGTTCGGTCCTGACCCTTCGAGCGGCGACATGTGCAAGATCGGCGGAATGTTGGCGAACAACTCGTCCGGTCCCCACACGCTACGGTACGGAGCCGTCAAAGATAATGTGTCGGCGCTTCGTGTCTGTTTGCAATCCGGTGAGTGGCTGGATGCCAGGGCCTATAAGTTCGACGATCCAATCTGCGCCGATCTGCTGAAGGCGCACAGGCAACTTCTGGATTTACGGTCTTTGCTACAAGACCATGCCATGCTGATCGCACAGAAGCGTCCCACCGTCAGCAAGAATAGCTGCGGCTACAACCTCTTCGGTCTTGCTGATGGGCTGGTGCGGGGGTATTTTGACCTTCCGAAATTGTTTGTCGGCAGTGAAGGCACGCTCGGTCTCTTCAGCGAAGCCACCATCAAGCTAGTCGAGAAACCCTACGCAACCCTCACGGCACTCATCCACTTTCATCGCTTGGATGATGTGGGCGATGCGGTACCGAAGCTGTTGGAATTGAATCCGAGCGCATTGGAAGTGATGGATGCCAACACGCTCAATCTGATTGGACGGGCAAAGCATGGGATCCCGGGAGAAGCGGCCGCCACTCTCCTGGTAGAGTTGGATACTGACGGCGCCCAGACCGATCTCCGCGCACAGGCCGAACGTATGACTGAAATCTGCCGCCGGTATCGCCTGACGTCCGACCCTGTGATCGCCTTCGATCCTGAGCGACGGGAGCAATTATGGAAGGCTCGCAAGGCACTCTATCCCACGCTCTATCGATTCGATCCTCGGAAGAAGCCCATCAACTTTGTCGATGATGTTGTGGTGCCGGCTGAACGGATCAGCGAACTCATCCGGTATCTTGAAGAGTTCTTCGCCGGGCAGCATGTGCCGGTCGCGATTTTCGGCCATATCGGGAATGGGAACGCCCACATCATTCCCTTACTCGACGTGAATGATCAAGACGATTTCCAGAAGATGGTGCAGGGCTATCATGAGATTCACCACACGGTCTTGGACCGCTTCGGCGGCTCGATCTGTGGGGAGCATGGGGACGGCAGGGTACGCGCCGAATATGTGAAGACGATGTTCGGCCCGGAGCTGTACGATTTGTTTGTGCGGGTGAAGCGGAGCTTCGATCCGTCCGGGGTACTCAACCCAGGCATCAAGATCAGCGATCGGCCCTTCACGGACCATATCGACTATGTGCGATTGTCGAAATCCTGCGCCACGTGCGCCAAGTGTAACGCGGTCTGCCCGGTCTACGATGTGTTTCAATCGGAAGACATGAGTTCGCGGGGCTGGTTCGAGATCGTCACCGATAAGAACTATAGCTATCTCAATTCGAAGCGGGTCGTGGAGGCCTGTCTCAATTGTAAGTCCTGTCGTACCGCCTGCCCGGCCGGGGTCGATGTGTCCCAGCTCATTCTGGACCGGCGTGCGGAGCATCCGAACAAGATGGCAGGCGTTATCTTTCGTTTCCATGCACAATCAGCACGATTCGAGCGATGCTTAAAGTTCTTAGCGAGGTATCAACCGATGTGGGATCAGCCGCTGATGAGGCGGTTGATCGATCGTGTGACGAAGCCATTCATGCGCGGTCTCGCCGAGACGGCACGACTGTCGCCTCAGTTGGTACTGCCTCGGCTGGCCACACGACAGCTCCGCGACCGCTATCCCGAACTGATTCCCCTAGCCGGCCGAGCGGGGCGCTCCCCGGTGGCCTATTTCCATGGCTGCGCAGCCAACTACTTCGACGATGGGGTGGGGGATGCCGTGATCGCCGTGCTGCGAAAGCATGGGGTCGAGCCGGATCTGCCGCCGCAACGCTGTTCCGGGACTCCCATCGAAACCTACGGGCATCGCGCATTGGCCAAAGAAGGGGCGCGGGTCAATCTCGCGTCGATGGCAGGGTACGACAAGGTGGTGACCGGCTGTGCCTCCTGCACCCTCATGCTGAAGGATTATCCCACGTTGTTTGCCGGGGAGCCGGAGCAGGCGGCGGCCCAGGCCTTGGCCAAACGGGTTACACATATTTCGGAGTTCGTGTCGCAATCGTCGGTAAAACCAGCCATGGCCAGTCAGCAGTCCACGAAGTGCAAGGTGGCCTACCATTCCTCCTGCCATCTGCGAGCTGCAGGAGTCACCAAAGAGCCTCGCGCGATTTTAGCCGGCTTGCCGGGAGTGGAGTATGTCGAAATGCAGGACGCCGATCGTTGCGCGGGCGGAGCCGGAACCTATCTCGTGAAGGACTTCGAGACGTCGCAGCGTATCGTCGAGCGCAAGCGAAAGGCTGTCGAGCAGAGCGGAGCCGAGGTTGTGGCCACGAGCTGTCCGGCCTGCATGATTCAATTGCGCACAGGATTGCAGGGCGCAGCGGAGGTCAAACACGTGGCCCAACTGCTTCAAGAGGCCTACGAGGCGGCAGACCTGCAGAAGAGCTGATGGCGGCCCATCTGCTATGAGCTCTATTCTGGTTGAAGACGAGGAATGAGAAACCCATGGTCACAATACTGGTCTTTGGATTGACGCTTCGCGATGCGGTCGCAGAAACAGAATTTGTATGTGAAGTTTCGAAGCCGACTACGGTCAGGAAACTCATTGAATCGAATCAGGATCGCATGGGCCCATTACTGCAATTCCTGATGAATCGGGAACTGTTGATTGCTGTGAACAAAAAAGTGAGCGCTGAGGATACGGTGGTCAAGGACGGCGATATCATAAAGCTCACCCATCAATCGAGGGTGTCGTATGATGGGACGAGAGACCTCCCCACCTAGCCCTCCCGTGTAGCCGGACAAAAGCGATGGACCCATCGCTGTCGTACCACAACAGACCCGTCTGCCTCTCCTCATATAGATTTTCTCACCGCCGAGAGTTGACTCCTGTCGTGCCAAAACGTAGCCTGCGTCTGCTTGTCGGCCCATGATTGAGGTTTCTCGATGCCGCGCAACGACCAAGTCACGCGCCAATGGCATGTGCTGCAACGCTTGGAGGCGTCGAAGCGCGGCCTCACGCTCGACGAACTCCTCGCAGGCTTGCCGTCGGATTTGGCCAGACATCCACGCACCATTCGTCGCGATCTCGAAGCGCTGGAAGCGGCGCATTTCCCCTTACTCTCCGAGCGTGTCGACGGTTGCGTCCGCTGGCGGCTGCTGGACGGTTTCCGCAACGTCCCAGCTCTGGGTCTGTCACCAACCGAACTGATGGCGCTGGCGTTTTCCCGTCGTCTGTGCTCCTCCCTCTCGAAGGCACCGAAATCAAAGCCGCGCTGGATTCTGCGCTCCAGAAGGCCATGGCGGGAATTCCACCTCCAGCGATGGAATTAGTCCGCCAACTGGAACAATCCTTCTCGATTGGGCTGGGACCGCATAAACACTACCGTGAGCATCGCCTTACGATCGATCTTCTGACCAAGGCGATCACACGCGCCCGCACGGTGCAGATGCGGTATTACTCGGCCTCGCGCAATGCCGCCTCGCGGCGCGAGGTCGATCCGTACCGTCTTCGCTATGTGGCTGGAGGACTCTACCTCGTTGGGTATTGCCATTGGCGAAAAGACGTGCGGATGTTCGCCGTCGAGCGTATCAAGTCGCTGACACTAATGACCGCAGCCTGGGCCAAAGACCGCGTCTGGCATGCCAGCCAGCAGATCAAGAAGCTGAAAGATGGCCGGCTCCGCATGACGTTCACGGTGGCCGACACGCGCGAACTCGTCGGCTGGGTGTTGAGCTTCGGCAGCGGGGTAAGGGTGGTGCGCCCCGACAGTCTGCGAGTAGCTGTTGTGGAAGAGGCCGACTCTATTCTTCGAGGGAACTCTGGCTCAACGCTATCAGAACGATTAGCTTGACGCGGGCAGATAGAGATGCACACCCGGAATCTTTTTGAAGTGGGTATCCAGACTGTACACATGGCAGTTGTGCTCGATCGCCAAGGCGGCGATGATCAGATCCGACAACGGCAAGATCACGCCTCTGCGAAGCAGCTGTGCCGAAAGGTCGCCCGTCTGTGACCAGGTGGACTGAGTTACTTCATAGTACGGCAAGGCCAGCAAGGCATCGGAGAGGGTATCCCGTTCGGATGATGTTCGGCAGCCCTGGAGCAATTCAGCCAGCGCCACTCCGACAAGGACGACCTCGTCGGCGTCAATGAGTATGTCGAGGGCAGTTTTCTCCGGCGAATCCGGGCGGTTAAAGAACGGAATCCAGACGGAGGTATCAGCGATGACCATGTCGGCGGCGTTTCAAGGATGCTTGATGGCGGATCTCGGTCTGTTCCAGTTTTCTCCAATCCAGGTCGAGATGGATCTTACCGCTCAAGGACTTGAGCTGATCCAGCTTTTTTCTCCGAATCAATTCCAATGCCGCCTGATGGATCGCATCGGTCTTGGTCTTGGCGGAGGTCACGTCCATCAGCTCGCGAATGAGTTTCTCGTTGAGATCCAAGGTCGTACGCATGCGTAACCTCTCTTCAGTATGCCTGTATCGTATGCATAGGGGAGGCAGATGTCAATCGTTCTCGCTGGAAATCCGGCGTGAGCTGGAACGTGGATGGGCGACACACAGACGTCGGCAATGACCTCGGATGTCATGGCCGGATCGGAGAGCGAACCCGAGCAGTGGACAGAAATCTATACATGATCGCGGGGAACGCACCGACGAGAAAAATGCTTCAGGAATGGACCTCCGATGTCACAGTCGTCTGGTATCATGGGCACGGTACGATGAATGTGCAGGCAAGGAGGCAACCATGAAATACAGCATACTGATTGCGACGGCGCTGTTCATGTGGGGCACAACGAGCCATGCCGAGACGGGCTTCGATTCCAAATACGAGCGGGACTACAACATCTTCAACCCGGCCACGCAGTATCAGCCGGATAATCCGCTCAATCCGGCCAATGCCTACGACCCCAACAGCGCCTTCAATCCCGCGAACCGTTATGATCCGGGCAACCCTACCAACCCGATCAACGAATATAGCCCGAAGAATCCCTTCAGTCCGGTGCATCAGTATCATCCCCACAATCCGCTGAACCCGGCGAACAAGTACAATCCCGATGTGCCGTTTGCGCCGCTGGATGGAGGGACAATTGGCAGGAGCAAGAAGTGATAAGAGCGAAGCTTCGTCGATTACGGAGCGAACAGTTCCGCAAGAAGGGTGAGGACATGATCGGCAGCATTGGGAGCAATCGTGCCGAGACGTTTGACCAGGCGGACCTTGTCGACCGTGCGGAGTTGATCAAGGACAATCTGTCCCGTCTTCCGTTGAAAACGAATGGGTATGCGGGTGGGATAGGGACGGCCCTTGGTGGTCATGGGAGCCACGATGACTGTGTCGATATGCCGGTTCATTTCATCGGGTGAGATGATCAGACAGGGGCGGGTTTTTCTGATTTCGCGGCCTTCAGTGGGATCGAGGCGAACGAGATAGACCTCGAAGCGGCGGACTACCAGCGCCATTCGTCGCGAACCCATTGGTAAGAGGAAGATCCTTCGCGGTCAAGGAGTTGGTCGTCGCCGGCCTGGTGCATCGCGCGGAAGGCGTCCTCCCACCCGCTGCGCGGACGCGCCAAGGAACGTACCACCAGTTGGTTCCCCTGGACATCGACTTCCACAGGGCCACCGAGATGGCATTGATGGAGCAACGATTTCGGGATACGAATACCCTGCGAGTTGCCGATGCGGACGATCTTGGTTTTCATGAGCGAGAGCCTTTCAGCGTCGTGTGGCTACGATGTAATTACATGGGGCGCGAGCTTCTGTCAAGAAGCGGTGGAGGAATCTTGGTTGAGCAAGAATGGGTTTGTGGATGTCACATCGATGGGTATACGGATGTGCCCGGCGAACAAATATAACCCCGGCGTGTCGTGTGCGCTGTTGGATGGGGAGAGTGGGACACGTTGACACGCAACAGTTAGTTCATATGGGCGTCTTCACAATGCAAAATCATTTGATCCCAATGGTTAGGTGATGAATAAAACACTGACAAACCATTGGGCGAAAACTTCCAAGGGCGTTGATGGTCGGTGGCATCCTCTTATCCTCCACATGTTGGATGTGGCTGCCGGTGCGGGAGCCATCCTGGAGCGAGAACCGGAATCAACGCGCGAGAGGATGGCGGTAATTCTAGGAATGACGTGGGAGGATGCCCGCGCGTGGCTTTTGCTCGTCGTAGCCTGTCATGACTTAGGGAAGGCCTGTCCCGGGTTTCAATGCAAGTGGGATAACTTATCCGGTCTGGATGCAGGACGGAGTCCGAATACAGAAATCAACCATGCCTTTGTAAGCCAGATCGCCCTATCAGAGATTTTGCAGAAGAATAACTGGCCGGAAGATTTGGCGGAGTTGGTGGCCGATGCAGTGGGTTGCCATCATGGAGAGAGGGCTTCTCCAAAAACCCTAACTGACCTCATGGGCGATAGACGTGCTTTGGGAAAAGATGAATGGGCTGAAGCGCGCTGCGGTCTCGTGGAAGCACTTCTGGCGGTTCTCAATCCCACCGTGACTCCTACTAAGCCCACTCTTACCGGCCCCGACTTCATGTTGTTATCTGGCCTGACAAGCTTCGCGGACTGGATTGGCTCCAACGAGGAGTGGTTTCCATTCGGAACACCAGCAGATTGCGATGACCTTCATGATTGGTATCAACGGAGCCAGATAAAGGCCAGCCAGGCCTTAGACAAGCTTGGATGGCAACCTCGAACACCCCTCAGTAAGAAGGCAAAGTCTTTCAATGAAGTGTTTGAATTCACTCCACGACCGTTACAGCAGGCAGTGGTTGATGTGTTACCCGATTTGAAGAAGCCAGCCATCCTACTCCTGGAGGCCCCCATGGGTGAGGGCAAAACCGAAGCAGCCTTCTTCGCGCATCTGGAGTTGCAACGGCATTTTGAGCACCGTGGTTTGTATGTCGCCTTGCCGACCAAGGCCACGGGTAATGCCATGTTTATGCGAACGCTCAAATTTCTGCAGGGCCAAGGAACAAATCGACGGCTCGACTTGCAGCTAGCACATGGTGGAGCGCTATTGAATGACACGTTTCAGGATCTGAAAGTGTCCGGCATACACGATCCCAAAGCGGGGGGCAATGTCCGCGCGGCGGAATGGTTTACCAACAAGAAACGAGCCCTGCTCTCGGAGTACGGGGTAGGAACAGTAGATCAGGCAATCTTGCCCATCCTGCCGGTGCGTCACCATTTCGTGCGTCTATGGGGCCTAGCCAATCGTGTCGTGGTGTTCGACGAAATCCATGCCTACGATGCGTACACGGGTACGCTCTTGGTACATGTGCTGCGTTGGCTCCTGGCGTTGGGCTCGTCAGTCATTTTGCTCTCGGCCACGCTGCCCCCCTCTATTCGTCTAGAATTGGCGAAAGTTGTTGGTGCTGCCTTGCCGGAGCCAGAGAAGCCGTATCCCCGCCTCTCCGTCTTTTCTCCAGGTGAGGCTGTCTATCAGAGACATTTCAAAGCCGACCCCGCGCGTCGCCAGATGGTTTGGGTACAGGCGATGTCTCCAGACTTGTCTGAGATGCGCGTCGCGTTAGAGGGGCATCTGACAATTGGTGGAATGGGATTGACACTTCTCAACACTGTCCAGCGCGCCCAGGATCTTTACCGCACATTTCCAAATGGTGAACCGTTGGAGCGCGAAGGGCAGTGTGTCGGCAAGCGTTTACCCGATGGAACAGAAGTATTCCTCTTCCACGCACGCTTCCCAGCAGACAGGAGACAGAAACGGGAGGTTCACGCACTAGAGACCTTTGGGGAAGGGGCACCTCGCACAGGCCGCAAAATCCTCATCGCGACTCAAGTGGCAGAACAAAGCCTCGATCTGGACTTCGATGTGATCGCGACCGACCTCGCACCCATCGACCTCCTGCTCCAGCGCGCAGGACGATTGTGGCGTCACGCGCGACCGTCCCGGCCTATCACCGAACCGGTCCTCATGATCTCGGGACTTGATGGCGATGAGCCTCCTTCGTTCGGAAAGCCTCTCTGGTGGGCCAAAGTGTACTGCGAGGATATTTTGTTGCGAACCTGGATTCTGCTTCGCGAAGGCCAGCGGAGTACGTTGACACTCCCGGATGAAATCGACAGCTTGGTGCAACAAGTCTATGAAGAGCAGGTGGAGATACCTGAGTTCTTGGTGGAACGGATGAACAAGGCAGTGCTAGTCGAAGGAGAAGCAATATCTAATCGCCAACAGGCCAATATGGCAATCATAGGACTACCCGACGACGCTTCCTGGAATAATCCAGCGAGATTTGTGCTCTACGACGAGGATGAACCTGGCGTGCATCGAACCATGATGGCCAAGACGAGACTAGGTGAAGATTCAGCTGTCGTGATTCCCTTATGGCCAGAAGACGGCTTCGACTCCAAGGCTACGCCGGATTTTGCTCAGTCCAAGGCGTAGTTTCTGCGAGCCATTAGTCTCTCGCGCAAGAGCGTGGTTCAGAAACTCCGAAGATTGGGAGTGCCGGAAGGTTGGGAAGAGTCATCACTCCTGCGCAATTGTGTTCCGCTACGACTGAACGCGGATGGATGCTGGGTGGAAGATGCCATAGTGCGACTCGATGATGACTTGGGGGTTGTGTACGAGTCAAAGGAGTCAGAATGAGCCAATTCAACTTGATTGATGAGAAGTGGATTCCGGTGCGATTTCTCAATGGAAGCCGTGACGAATTGGGCATCCAAGACACACTGCTCCGAGCCAAGGACATCGCTGCGATTGAAGATTCATCGCCGCTGGTCGTAGCTGCCCTGCATCGATTTTTGCTCGCAGTTCTGTATCGTGCTCTGGAGGGCCCAACCGACATCGATCAAGCGAAGAAGTTGTTCAGGGATGGGCTTCCCGGTGAAAAGATCAGAGCCTATCTTGAAAAGTGGCAAGACCGATTCTGGCTGTTTGATGAGAAGTTTCCGTTTGGACAAAATCCCAATGTGCCGGAGGGCGAAGTCGAGCCCTGGACCAAGCTCACAGCCGAGT
>DATHTZ010000566.1:0-3559 GCA_035462675.1 Nitrospiraceae bacterium
GTGCCCGTCATAGAGGACCTGTATCCGGCCATAGCTGGTCTCCAGCCGCCGGGCGATCGCTTTACGGACTCCGGTCAAATCGAAGAACACCAACTGCATGAGGATGAGATCCAGGAACAGGATCTTTTGAAAGATGAGTACCCCCGTATGGAATATTGCCGTCAGAACAGGCCAGATCTTGCGGGCGATCCTGGAAAAAAGGACCGTAATCCAGAGCGACTCAAAGACAATAACGAATATGCCCATCGACCCAATCAGCGGGTCATGCGCCTGGGTGAGCAAGAGAGACCAGGTCCAATCGTATTCCCTGGGTATGAGGCTGTCTTCATAAAAGGCCGCCCGCAATCCCTCCGGGTCCCACCACGATAGCCCACCATAACGCAACTTACATAACCCGGTCTCCCAGTAGCTCACCGCAATCGCCACCCAACAGGCATACCGAGCCCAGCCATAGACGGGTAACGCTTGCTCGCTGTCCAGGACTGGCTGTCCTCGACTCACTCTCCATAAGCGGTCTACGGACCAGCCGTCCCCGCAAGGCGTGAAGGACAGGATGATGATCAGATAGAGGGGCATCCATCCCTGGTGCCAGTGGAAGCTATAGTCTTGTAACACGCCCAGCAGCAAGAAATAGCAGACGGCTCCAAGTGGGATGACCAGCCGCGTCCCGCACCCGATCATTCCGAAGAACAACAGCCATTCCGTGAGAAGCTGAAACCCGTGCAGCCCTGTCTCACTTGCGACGAGCCTGTCGAAACCGAAAGGAAGGGCATACACCCAGGCCATCACACCTCCTGGCTGCCGCGTCTCGACAGGAAGCAATGCGATACTGGGTAGATCTTCCGTGAAGGTGAAGAGGAGCAGGATCCCGCATATCCATGCTCTCATGGCACCGAGTGTCCCGGGCGTTGCCTCGCCTACGAACCGGCTAAAGAATGTCGAGCTGGTTGCCACTATGAACAACACCAAGCCCGGCAGTCCGAATCCTGTGAATATGGCGGTCATACGCCCTGCAAATTCCTCCCAATCCCGCAGGTATTCGTCCACCGAGTGGGTTGTACGCCCCACCATGAGACTATTGAAGACCGGAAGACTCTCGCCGCGGTATGCACGCTCGATCACCGCAGGCACAACCAGCTGGGCACATGCGATCCATAGCCCCAACAGACCCAACGCGACGCACGGAAGAACCAGGAGAACACGGTTGCGGCTCATCCCCATGATCAGCTTACCGTCGGGGTTCATCGGTGCTACCCTCCTTGTACTCGGCCTCCGCAAGGGCTTGAGTCATACAGCCACGAGGAAATGGAGGAACTTAGGATTCTTCACTCGTATGCTCCATTCTTATTCACTCGGATGAATCTGCCAGGCCCCATACCTTAGAGTCCCGTATCATTGCTGCTCAGATCTCCAGGATATGCCCAAAAGCACAGCCGGAGGGGAACTTACTTCTTAGGACTCACGAAAGGCCTCTCCACACCGATCGGGCTCCCTCAAATAGGCACGCGCCTGCAACCATACTCCGTCGCCACTTCGACATCGTCCGGCTCTTCTCAGCTCAGGTCCGCATTGTGGAACTCAGATTACATCAGCGAGGGTCCGTTCCATTCGCTTGAAGAAGACAATCCCGCCTGCCAGAAGCACAAGGACCACCGCAATGCTCACCAGCATGGGCGCGAAATCCGGGTTTCCTTTGCCCAGCAGGGCCCACCGAAAGCCCTCGATCACACCGACCATAGGGTTCAGGCTATAGATCAAACGCCAAGATTCTGGGATCAAACTCACCGGGTACACGACCGGCGAGGCGAACATCCAAAACTGAGTTAGGAAAGGAATCGTATGGCCCACGTCCCGGTATCTCGCATGGAGGGGCGAGAGCCAGAGCCCTATCGCCAGCGCGGTGGTCATGGCCAAGAGAAAAAATAGTGGCAACGCCAATATGCCCCAGGTTGGCGCGATTCCGTACCAGGCCATTAGCCCGAGCAGAAGCAAGAAGGCGAACAAGAAATCCACGGCCGGCGCGATGACACCCGCTAGAGGAATAATCAACCGAGGGAAATAGACCTTCGTGATCAAGTTGGCATTACTGACGAGGCCGACCCCGCTACGAGATAGGGCGCTACTGAAGTACGTCCAGGGTAACAGGGCCGAATAGGCAAAAACAGCGTAGGGCAAGCCATCCGAAGGCATTTTAGCAAAATTCCCAAAGATCACGGTGAAAATCACCATCGACATCGCAGGCTGGAAGATGGCCCAGCCTGCGCCGATGAAAGACTGCTTGTAGCGCACTTTGACATCCCGCCAAACGAGAAAATAGAGTAGCTCGCGATATTCCCAAAGTGATGCAACCTCAAGGCTATCAAGTCCACGTTGAGGCTGAATCACAAATGTGGGTAGCGACTTCTCACTACTCTTCGCAGTCCACTCACTGGCGGCCTTCGTTCGGCTCAGAGTCATTCCAACGATCCTTCCTTAGGTTCTCCACGCGTGCCCATGCGTCATTCAATCCACTAAGACAGATGTCCGAGACAACACCGATATTGTCCTCTCACTTGAATCCACGCCGAGCTTCAGCTCATTTTCCAATTCAGAAATCGGTAGACTCGTTGATGAGTTTCGTCTTGGGAGACTAGATTCACTGGCAGAATATACAGCTCGACGGCTGCATCTGAGTTATGACTTGTCGAGAGTCTGAATAATGAAGCGAAGTTACCAAGAGGTGTACTTGGTCAATTTATTCTCTAGTCAATTCTCAGCCTGTTTCGGTTTGTGTGTGAAATGTCCACATAGCATGTCTTTATCGAACAGTTGAGATCCTTAAATCCCTAGCCGAATGCTCTCAATGTGATCGTCTAGTGCCAGAGGCCGTTCCTGGCTCCACTCTATATCAGCCCTAGCGCAGGCTTGGCTCACGGGTTCAAGGGCTTCTCGAATTGAGGTAAAACAAAAGTCCTCAAGGAGAGAACGTAGTCGGTCTTCAGTCTTGTGGAGGTTGACGTAATGCCTAAACATTGAGAGACGTGAACCTTGCATTTTGGGCTGATCGGGATCCAACTCCCAAGGGTGCAGGTACATCACCAACGGGTGTCCCGCTCGTTCTATCCGTTTCAATAGTTGCCGCAATATGGGATAGGGGAATAAGCGGAAATACCCTCCCCCAGCCACCGGCAATCGCGTCCCGAGAATATTTGCCGTAGAGGGTGGAATCTCCCATATGCAGCCTGCCTCGCCACGAAGGAGATGAATCGTGGGAGTGGCATTCGGCATTCCATATCGATCGTGCAAGACCGGAAAGATACTGGAATCATAAAGGTATCCTTCCTCAGTGAGAATGGGAATGGCCCACTTCGTATCCTCGGTAATTGAAAAGCTTGGTGCGCGGTAGCCATACACTCGTTTCCCGCAAATATCTTCAAGTATCCCCTTGGCTCTCCGCACATCGTCGCGAAACATTCCCGGAGTCTGGTCTGTGATCAGTTCGTGGCCATACCCATGCGAAGCAATCTCGTGCCCCTGTCTCACCAGCAACTTAACCAAACCAGGGTATCGTTCGGCTACC
>DATHTZ010000567.1:0-4158 GCA_035462675.1 Nitrospiraceae bacterium
GTGAACTCTCGTCGATCTGACGACATAGCGATCATCATAATACAAAAAGACTCCACCCCGCCGCACCAGAAATCGCCTAGACTCAGGCTAGCGGCTCAAATTTCAGCGTGAAAAATTGAGGCAGTTTCACCCCTGAATCAGATCCGTTGCGGGCGAGAAGTGCTTCCCGAAAGCACAATTTATCGCAGCGCTAAAGAATCGAGTGTAGCCAGTTGATCTGTGAACCATTGGAGCAAGTTGTTATCCTGCTGTAGACGGCCTTCTCGTTTAAGTCGATCCAAAATCCTCGCCCAGGCCAACCTCCAAAGCGCCCGGTTATCCGGAGCCGATCTCACCGGCGCGCAACTGGACAAAGCAGACCTCCGCCGCGCGACATTGGATGGAACCGACCTGTCTTTAGTTTCGGGACTGACACAAGCTCAACTCGATACAGCCTGCGTCGACGAGCAGACCAAGTTGCCGCCGGACCTCAGCCGTCCAGCTCCATGCATGAAAGCAGAGAAGAAAAAGGGCCGGTGATCTTTATAGTCAAAGCCTAATTGGCAAGAGCCCAAGAACCAATGGTAAACGAGGAGGTCGGTTGTCCAAACTTGCAAGAGATCCTGTCCGCAAGCTCTCGAAGTTCCAGCCCGCCCAAACAAGCCCTTTGGTATACCAATATCAGATGGTTGAGAGACACTACTCGGTCTAGTTCGCGCTTTTGAAAGCGCTCTTCTCTCAGAACTACCCCTGCTCGAACTCACTCGTCTATTTCAACGGAATTAGGCTAAACGGTTATGCTGGATGGGAGTGGCTCAGGAACACGGGCGATCAGCCCCCGTGGGAACTCAACCCCCGGTTCGTCAGTATGTTCTCCTGCTGCGTTGACGGTGTCGGTTGGGAGTGGTAGCGTCAGGCTCCCGAATGGATAGATATGCCCATCGTTGACAGATTCTTCGCGCAGCTGCAGCCAGAACCTGAGGACTCCGAGAGTGCCCCGCAACCGCTGTCACATTATTACTCGCACCCCGCAGTTGTCGTTCTCGGTGATCCAGGATCGGGCAAATCAACGAGCTTTGAGCAGAGCGCCGCAACAGAACCGAATGCGGTGTTTATTCCCATTCGCGATTTCTTAACTTTTCAAGCAGACCGATGGGAGGGAAAGACACTCTACCTGGATGGGTTGGATGAGCAACGCGCGAAAAGCGAGGATGGACGAGGAGCCTTAGACCGAATTCGTGCCAAGCTTGATCAGCTGAAGCGTCCCCGGTACAGGTTGTCCTGCCGTGCGGCAGATTGGTACGGAGGGTCTGAGACAGAACGCCTGCGCGCGGTTTCACCCGACCGCAAAGTCCTAGTACTCCGCCTTGAACCTCTATCAGATGCGGACATCATCACCATCGCTGGCGACAAACTGCCAGACCCCGCTGACTTTCTCGTTCAGGCCCAGCGGTGTGGAATCGATCCGCTGCTTCGGAACCCACAAACGCTGGAATTGATTATTGCAGAGGTTCGAGACGGCATGTGGCCGGCCACACGGCTTGACCTATTTCAGAAGGCCTGTGCACGCCTCCTGCAAGAGCCAAATCCTGAGCACGAGCAGGGTCAGGACGTACCATTGGAAAGGCTTCTCACCGCTGCTGGATACTTGTGCGCTATTCATCTTTGCGGAGGAACCAAAGGACATGCGTTAAATCCTCATGACGCGGATGAAGCTTTCCCATACACTGGGGAACTGCTCGGAGATCAAGAGGCTTTATCCTCAGCCGTACGACGGCGGCTATTCCGAGGAGACGGATCTGGCCGGGCCACTCCGATCCACCGAACAGTCGCAGAATATTTAAGCGCAATCTTCTTTGCCCAACGCCTACGCGCTGGTTACCCACTGAAACGTATGTTGGCGCTTCTGACGGGGGATGACGGCGGCACCTTAGCCGAACTGCGTGGCATTTACGCTTGGCTTGCTTGCTTGTACGAGGAGGAAGCAGCAACATTGATTCGCCGAGATCCGCTTGGTCTCGTCTTGTACGGTGACGCCTCCAAACTTTCTACGTCCGGCAAACGGATGGTGATTGATTGTCTTCGCGATCTTGCCATTAAAAATCCCGGCTTTCGCGTAGAGAATTGGTCCGCTGAACCATTCGGTGCCCTGGCTTCCCCAGACATGGTCCCCGTTTTCAAGAAAGTCTTGAGCGATGAGGCCGAAACTCCACACCTGCTTGGCTGCGTCCTGGACGCCATACTGCATGGGCCTCCATTGCCAGATCTTGGCGACGACCTTATTAGAATCGTGCGAGACAATGCCCGACTGGAAGGGACACGGGCTTTCGCGTTGGATGCATACCAGCACGTTTGTCCGACCGACACGGTAACTCTCCGAATACTCCTGGACGACATACACCTGGGGCGGGTCCATGATGAGCATCATCGGCTACGAGGAAAACTCTTTTACGCCCTCTATCCTGTAACCATTAGGCCTCATGAAATTGGACAGTATCTTGTTCTGCCAGTTGAACCTCATGTCAACGCATACACGATGTTCGTTTCGAATGAGCTAGTCCGCCTCACGAAGCCTCACGACCTACCCCTGCTCTTCACCAGGATAGATGCTAAAACGATGGCTGGAAGTCCACAGCATCTCATCTGGGTGTATTTTTTTGGGCGCCTGATCCTACAAATACTGCAACATCTCGGCGAAAGTGTCTCGTCGTCTCAACTTTATGAGTGGCTGGGGAAGGCTCTGGACCAATATGGAGGCTCGGTCGCAGACCGAAAGGAGGCGGCGGCCATACAAAGTTGGCTGATATCTCACCCGGCTGTTGTCAAAGGACTTTTCCGACATTGGTTTTCTGTCACTCCTTTTGACAAACCATGGGTCGAGGTAATTTATTTTTGGCGAAGACTCCACAGTGTTGCTCCACCAGAGGGCTTTCATCGGTGGTTACTTTCTCTGGCAGAACTGGAGCCAGACCAGGCACGAGCGGAATTCCTCTTTCGAGAAGCAGTACAAGGGAGTACGAGTCTACGCGAAGATGGAGCGACACTCGATGAGCTGTTCCAGTGTGCTGATCGAGATTCCAGGTTTCACGATCCTCTACGTATGGCGCTTTGCTGTGACGTTGAGTCTTGGCAACAAGAGGACGCTAAAAGGCGAAGGACGGATGAGAAAAGAGCCGAGGCCAAGAGAGCACTCCGTATTCAGCAATTATCCGAGCTACTGGAAACAATCCGGTCCGGAGCCCCAACGCAGGCACTTAACACATTGGCAAAAGTCTATTTCGGACTCTTCTATGATGTGGATCGCGATGCGCCCCCAAAGGATCGACTCGTTACTTTTGCAAATCCAGAGATCGCCGCAACTGCTTTGGACGGCTTTGTCGCTGCTCTAGGGCGCCCTGATATCCCATCACCCAAGATGATCGGTGAGGCTCAAGCCGAAGGTCAGGATTACCTTCTTGGCTTCCCCGTATTGGCCGGGTTAGACGTGCTAGCCACCAAATCTCTTGCGGATGTGCGGTTACTTCCAGCAGCAACCTTGCAGTCTGGATTGGCGTTTCACTATGCCATCGTTTCGGACCGAGAACGGGAATGGGTAGATCCTCTGATTGAATCCATGCCTGACCTCGCAGCCGAAGCTCTAATGGCCTACTGGCGTCCACTCCTTGCTCACAATTTAAAGAATATTATGGGCCTGTATGCGCTTGTCCATGAAGACATGATGAAGCCGGTTGCCAAACGGGTTGCACTTATTCTCTTGAAAGACTATCCCAACGCTCAGGAAGACAGTTTGGAGCTATTCCTCCATGCTGCCCTTCGCGATGGGGATCGAACAGAACTCTTGTCCCATGCGCACCATGTCATCTCCCATCAGACCCCGCTAACCGATGATAACAAGTCGTTGTGGTATGCGGTTGCGTTCGCCCTCGACCACGAAAGCGCTAAGAGTGGGTTAGAAGAACACTTACGGGGGAAGGCTGAGCAAGCGGCTAGGATTTTAAATTTCCTCTCTCCATCTCATGGAATCAAATCCGACACTCCATATCCGTTGACTGTTGCCGCATTGGCATCACTTATCGTAATGATGGGTCCAATCTTTCATCCCAGAAACCTGAGTGGGAGCCTGGCAATCCGTGGTCCAGAAGGAGCAGCCTCTTCGATTCAATCGCTAATCCACAGTTT
>DATHTZ010000568.1:0-2539 GCA_035462675.1 Nitrospiraceae bacterium
GAGGGAAAGGCATCAAAGACGACATAAAGAGTCACCCTCTTCTAGGAGTCGGAGAGCGAACGTTCAGTCTTATATCGATGGAGGGGTGTATGAGCAAGGTATATCCGGCGATGGCTGTGTTGGTCCTCGCACTCGTGAGCCTGGTGGGATATGAGTCGCGAGCAGGCGGAGAGGCGAATCCCATCCGTGTGGCGGAGATGCAGAAGGCCTTTCGTGATCTCTGGCTCGGGCACATCTTTATGATTCAGCACGTCGTCTTGTTCAACAGGTCGAACAATCCGGCGGAGCGGGATATCGCCGATAAACAGGTTCTAGTCAACGCAAAACAGATTGCGAACACGTTTACGCCGTTCTACGGCGAAGCGAGGTCTGAGAAGCTCTTTACCCTGCTGAGCGGTCATTATGCCGCGGTCAAAGAATACTCCGAGGCCACCATCGCGGCGAATACGCGCCAACAATATACTGCGCTTACTCACATGGCGTCTAGTGCCGACGACATCGATGCATTCTTCAACGGAGTCAATCCCCACTATCTGCCGAAAGACACCATTGGGGGGCTGATCGCAACGCATGGCGCCCATCATGTGCTCCAAATCAACCAGTACAAGAAAAAGGAATATGCGAAGTTGGAGGAAACCTGGTTGATGATGCGACAGCACGTCTATGTCATTGCTGATACGCTCGCGACGGCATTGGCAAAGCAGTTTCCGGACAAGTTCTTCTGACTGATGAGCACTGTCGTCGTCCGTGTCGACTCCGAGGGAAGAAAACAGAGCGGGACGCGGCCCGCAGGAGACCGATGTGTGCAGGACCTGCGGTTCCGGATGAGCCGTGGGTGCTCCTGCCCTTGAAGCCGAGAAGGCCCTGCCCTAACCTGTACTGTAGGAGTCATGAAGCTTCTGCGTAAGCACGGATACGCGGCCAGGTGAGTGGAGCTGTCTGGAGTTCCTGCACGATGGGAACGCCACGGGTCAGAAATCAGATGACGAAATTCAACATATGGATGCTGATCCCGCTCATGATTCGCTCCGTCCGCTCCAGTGGTGTGCGCTAACAAGATTGTAGAAAAGCTCCCACCGCCAGTGTGGATTGGGCGGATGCGTTTGCGCATTGCAAATGGGCTGGCAAACGCCTCCAGACTGAAGCAGAGTGGGAGAAAGCAGCGCGGGAGATGATGATCGCCTTAATCTCTGGGGTAACGATACTCTGCTTTGGCGCCATGCAAACGTTGGGGAAATCGGACTGGAACAACCACATCCCGACGGAAGAGTTTGACGACTACTATGTAGGCAATAATTTTCGTGACTTTGCTGCCGCAAGATCGTAAGATCGCACTGAAGGGGAAACTAGGGTTCCGGCTGCCTTTACTGGGAGTGTCTGGTCCGAGAGTTTCCGGTCTCGCATGACGAGGCTCCACGGAGGGATAAAAGCCCGGGAGATCATGTACTGAAGGTACATGGCCTTCTCGGAATTTAACCCGTTCGGCAAGGAGGCTTCGTTATGCATTTCCATTTCATAGTTCTTTCCGTACCGGATCAATCTGACCTGCAGCCAAGTCAGAGAGGTCTGTCATGTTGATCAATGACAGCCCGGATGCGGTTCTTTCTGCTACACCCACGGGTACTCCTGATAAGCTGAACCGCAGCCTGACACTCTGGAATAGCCTGACTATCGGCTTCGCAACCGTTTCACCGGTGGCGGGACTCTATGCCATCATTGGCGTGCAGACGGTGGTGACGGGAGGCGGTTGGTTTGGCGCACTGGCGCTCTGTCTCGTGATGCAGATGTTGGTGGCTACCGTCTACGCTGAGCTCTCCTCGCAGATTCCGATTGCGGGAGGCGCATACAAGTGGGCGCGGCAGCTCGGGGGAGCCGTTGCTGGAAAGTATGCCGGTGTCATCTACGTCAGCTCCACGATCGCCATGCTCACCACGACCGCCTATACCGGCGGGGTCTGGCTCGCGCTTTTTTTTGGGTCGGGGGGGGGAGGAGGGGTCACGTTAGTGATGTGGGGCGCCGTATTTTTAGTGATCTGTACGGTGCTCAACCTGGTTCACATCAATGTGTTTAAGCTGGTTATTACCCTGGGTGTCTATGCGGAAATAGTCGGTTCAGCCGGCGTGGCGCTGCTGTTGTTTTTGTTCTTCCGGCAGCATGAATTTTCCGAACTGTTCGAGCATCTGGGCACGGGAACCGCACCCAGCCAGACGGCTGCTTTTCTGGCGGCGCTCGCCATTGCGGGCTGGGCCTTCATCGGTTTCGATGCCTGCTCCACCATCGCTGAAGAAACCCATAATCCCAAGCAGATGGTCCCACGTGCGATCTTTTTGTCCCTTTGCATGGTGGGAGGGGTGGTGCTCTTCAACTCCGCCGCCCTGACCTTGAGCTTCAATCGAGACACACTGGTGAATACCAGTGCCACGTCCGATCCCGTCACACCTGTGATTGCCAGCAGCTTTGGAGCCTGGGCTGAAGCACCTTTTCTGGCGATCGTCATGATTGCGTTCCTGGCGTGTGGGGCATCTATGGTGCAATACAC
>DATHTZ010000569.1:0-3512 GCA_035462675.1 Nitrospiraceae bacterium
CATCAATTAGGTCAAGCGCTGGCGGCGGATATCATTGGATGGGGTGCCGCCGTGTTGGGAATCGCCCTGACGGCCTCCGCCGTTATCTGGGTGCTCCGGCTTATGCGGGCCTTAGCCCTCACGCATCGGGCCAGCCCTGATCGGCAAAGCTGTAGCAGCGTTCGTCGGCGAGAATGAGATGGTCCAAGAGCGTGATGCCGAGCAGGTCGGCGCCCTGCTTGAGCCGGCTGGTGAGGACGCGATCCTCCTGGCTGGGAGTGGGATCGCTGGAGGGGTGATTGTGCGCACAGATCCAAGCGGCAGCATTCATCAGGATCAACGGTTTGAACACTTCGCGCGGATGCACGAGGGCCAACGTCAGAGAGCCGATCGAGACCACATTGACGCCGATGATGCGGTGCTTGGCATCCAACCCGCAGACCAAGAATTGCTCACGGTCCAGTCCCGCAAAGAGCGGCCTCAGGACAGCCGCAGCGGTGACCGAGGTAGTCAATGGCGACGAGGGCGGAACGGCTCGATTGTCGCGGACGAGTGTGACACGGTATCGCGGCACAGCGTATTCATGCCTCGGCTTCGGCAGCCGGATAAGATTCAAACTGCCCTGTGAACTGTGAATGGCCATGTTCGCCTCCTTCTTCATCAAGATGTTTAGCCCCACCCTTCACAGCACAGGGGTGGGGCGTCGAAGAAGCAGGCGGGATGGCGCATTCGCAGGGGGACAGGCCTGAGACGGGGGGGCCCCACGGGAAGGAACCAGGAAGGCCTGGTCCCTGCTCTTCAGCGCCAGCTCGCACCCACTGGGCGTGCAGGCCGGATCCGACGCCGGCAGATATGCGGGCGCATCGTGGGGGGATGGGGGTGTCGTGAGACTCCCCCGGTTCGCGTGCGGTGGAATGCGGTAACCGACGTTCTTTCGTTTTCCGGGGGGACCATGAGCAAACTTTTGACAATTGATCAGGCATCGGAGTATCTAGGCATATCTAAATTGACCTTGTATGGCTGGGTGTCTGCGCGGAAACTGGGGTTCATCAAGGTGGGACGCCTAGTGAAATTCAAGCAAGAACAGCTCGACCGGTGGATTGACCAACACACAGTCAAGCCGCGGCCTTCAGGACAAGAGCATCGGTAAGAACACGAATCACAGGTGCCTACTTCGGGCAAATAAAGTTTAGAGGGGAAGAAATATGGGACTCACTAAACGGCCTGACAGTTACTATGTCGAGTTTCGTGTTATCGACAGTTCAGATGGGAAGTCATTGATGCTGGCTAGTGGAGTTCCAGGCGCGAAAAAGAAACGCTGGAAGGTGGGGTGTCTGAATAAGACCGTAGCGAGAGAGATGGAATCAGCAATCAAAACGCGCATTCTCCTGGGACGAGAGTTGAGTAAAGAGGCGCGGCCTGTGCTGTTCAACGAGTGGGCAAAGACGTACCTGGAACTGGAAGCGGTGAAGAGACTCCGCACTTATCAAGACCGTGTAGAGGTAGTCACGCTGCAGTTAGTCCCCTTCTTTGGGGGAAAGATTCTGGGAGATATCAGGCCCGCAGATGTTGAGACCTACAGGGGGCAACGCAAGCGACGAGATGGTAGCTCCGTTAGTCTTCAGACCATAAACAATGACCACGCCATCCTTAAGCACTGTTTGAATATTGCCATGGGACGTGGCCTTGTTGTGAGCAATTCTGCCTCCCGTGTTCCGATACCCAACCCGCAGAATGAACGCGACAGGGTATTGACGGCGGAGGAGTGGAGCCGGTTGTGCGAGGCCGCAAAGCCGCACCTTAGACCAATCTTGCTTACTGCCTATGAGCTAGGACAACGATTTGGAGAGATCACCGGGTTGACGTGGGATCGAGTCGATCTGAAGCGAGGCTTTGTCACGCTCCGCGCTCTCGATACCAAGACCAAGAAGGCGCGGCAAGTGCCATTGACAACCAATGTGAGGCTGATGCTACAACGACTTTTTAAGGCCAGAAGTCTTGCAACACGGCACGTCTTCACCTATGATGGGCACCCGTTGCGGCGAGTGACGCGGACGTTTAAAACTGCGCTGAAGGATGAAGAGATAGAAGACTTTAGGTTTCACGACCTGCGACACTGCGCCTCCACGAACCTGCGAAGAGCTGGTGTCGATACAGCGACCGCTATGCAGATCATTGGGCACAAATCAGAGCAGATGTGGAAGCGATATAACGCGATTGACGAGGAGGACTTGACGAAAGCGGCGAAGACCCTGAACGCGTACCTTCAAAGGAACACGCCGGGAACACTAGGCGACACACTTGGTGGAACTGACCAACCAGCCCACCATTCTAAGTCGTTGAAGTAAAATCGAATTCGGACAGGTGGGCCGTTAGCTCAGTTGGTAGAGCAGCTGACTCTTAATCAGCGGGCCGTAGGTTCGACCCCTACACGGCCCACCAAATTTCTCAACAAGTTACACCACTCCTCGCCAGTGCCGGCCCTGCCGTTTGTGCCATGTGTGCTAAATTTGTGCCCCCTGTGCTCGCCAGACGGTACTTCTCTAGCAGTTCCACTCCCTCGCGCAGACTCTCCGGATAGTGATGCGCATAGCGCTGCGTCATGATCGGCGACTTGTGCCCTAACAGACATTGGACCTTGTAGAGATCGATCCCTGATTGCACAAGTCTGGTGGCGAAGGTATGCCGCAGATCATGGAAATGGAAATTTTCGATACGGCACACCTTCATCGCGCCACGAAACGCACGTCGAAGATGGCTGTCGTCAAGCAGGGTGTCCGTGTCACTCGGGAACACGTAGCCACTCTTGACCGACCGCACCTTGGCTTTTCTCTTGAGGACATCGAACACGAGGCTGTTGATCGGGATCGTTCGCCGCTCTCCATTCTTTGACCGAAACACGGTCACCGTTTTCCTGAAGAGTTCGACTCCCTCCCACGTCAATTCTCGAATCTCTCCCATTCGCATGCCGGTATGCAAGGCGAACAGGACAATGTCCTTAAGCCAAGGTCGTGCAGCCTGGAGCAGACGCTCTTCCTCTCCCGTGCTCAACCATCGATCCCGCCTATTTCTCTCTTGTTCCATGGAGACGCGTGCGACAGGATTTTCCCGACACCACTCCCATTCCCGGATGGCGAGATTAAACGCCTTCTTCATACAGGCGAGCTCGCGGTTGATGGTGGCCGGTGCCACCCCATCCGCATACCGCTTGGCTTTATACGCCACAATACGCTTCGGCGTAATGGCGGCCAAGGTAGAGCCCTGAAAGAAGGGCAGCAGGTTCTTCGTATAGCCCCTGACGGATCGTTGACTCATCAGTTTCACGACATGCTCGTTCAGATAGCGATCCATCAGTTCCTCAAACGTCCGTGCCTGCTCTTCTCGTTTCTCAAAGTACCGACCCTCGACGATATCGACCGTGATCTTCGCCAGGATCGCCTCCGCGACTCGCCGATCCGAGGTATCCGTGGACCGTCGCACTTGCTGACCGTGATACTTGAACCTCATCCACCAGACCGTATTTCGTTTATAGA
>DATHTZ010000570.1:0-6604 GCA_035462675.1 Nitrospiraceae bacterium
CTTAAGAAGGTGAAAACTGGGGATGTGGGGCTTGTTTTGCCCAAGCCAGCTTCTCCAGCACTTGTCGAGTATAAGGAGCCCTCATGAGTGTGCGTCCAGATCTCAGAAGTGCAGGCAGAGGAAGGTTTTCTGACGATGAACGGGCGGCGGTTTACCGGGTGATTTTCGAACGGCGGGACGTCCGCAGGAATTTTGTGCGGAAGCCGATTGCCGATGAGGTCCTTGCGAGGATCTTGACCGCAGCGCATCACGCCGGGTCTGTCGGGTTCATGCAGCCATGGGATTTTGTGGTCATCCGTCAACGGGCAACGAAGCATGCCGTGAAGCAGCTGTTCCTGAAGACGAATGAACAGGCAGCCATGCGTTATGAAGGCGCCAAGGCGACTCTCTACCGGAATCTCAAGCTCGAAGGAATTGAAGAAGCGCCGGTCAATATTGGTGTGACGTGTAGCCGTCAGCGGGGTGGTCGTCATGTGCTGGGCCGCTCCACGGTACGCGATACGGATGTGTATAGCACCTGTTGCGCCATTCAAAATCTCTGGCTGGCCGCACGAGCGGAAGGCATCGGGGTTGGTTGGGTCAGCATCCTTGACCATGGAGCATTGAAACAGGTGCTCGGCATCCCCAAGCCGGTCAAAGTGCTGGCGTATCTCTGTCTCGGCTACGTTACCGACTTTGCGCCGCAGCCTGACTTGGAGACGGCAGGGTGGCGAGCCAGGATTCCGGTTGACCAACTGATTCACCATGAGTCGTGGGGAAACAAGGCGGTATTGGGGGCTGCCGATCAACCGAACGGCAAAGGATAATATTGGGTCAGCTTGGGTGGCCAAGATCGGAAGTGAGCAAGAATTCCCCGGCAATGTGACGTGAAGAAGGCGGTGAGTTGATCACATGAAGACATCGCGCAACAAGAGATCCAAGCTGATTCTCGTACTCGGTGGTGCGGCCTCGGGTAAGAGTCAGGCTGCGCTTGAGTTGGCAGGTCAAGTGGGACCAAGAGCCTTTGTGGCAACAGGGGAAGCTTTGGATCAGGAGATGGCCGTGCGAATTGCGCGGCATCGGGCCACGCGTTCCTCTGACTGGGTGACGGCGGAGGTCCCCGCAAATCTTACTAAGTGGTTCAATAAAAATAGATCTACTTATCAAACAATTGTGCTCGACTGCCTCACGTTATGGTTGAGTAATTTACAAGAGCGGCGTTTGAGCGCCTTAGCTATTTCTGATGCCACGGCCGATATGCTTCGCGCAATTCGGGCCACACGAGCGCGTGTGGTGATCGTGAGCAACGAATTGGGGTTAGGGCTTGTCCCGGCGACGAAGGTCGTTCGGGCGTTTCGCGATTTGGCTGGACGGGTCAACCAACAGGTCGCAGCGGAAGCAGATGAAGTCTACCTGACAATTAGCGGCCTCCTGCTGCAATTGAAGTAATAGGAGTATCGAGGATGTTGGCTCATGACACGATTGAGCGGATTCAATCGACAGATCCTCGCTTGTTGGCGCAGGCGCAGGCGCGCCTTGATCGATTGACGAAGCCGATCGGCAGCCTGGGCCGACTCGAGGAGTTGGCCGCGCGCTACGTCATGATCACGGGGGAGATGAAGCCGAAGGTCCCGCGCGGAGCGGTTTTTACGTTCGCCGCCGATCATGGGGTGACGGCGGAGGGAGTGAGCGCCTATCCATCCGCAGTAACTCCTCAGATGGTCTTAAACTTCCTACGCGGTGGCGCCGGCGTCAATGTACTGGCGCGTCATGTCGGCATTGACGTTCGCGTCGTGGACATCGGCGTCGCCTTCGACTTTGAAGCGGCTCCAGGACTCATTCATAAGAAGGTTATGCCTGGTACGAAGAACTTACTTCTGGAGTCGGCGATGAGCCCCATACAGGCGGAACAAGCGCTTCAAGTAGGGATCGAGCTGGCGACCGAAGCCGCGCAGCACGGTATTGGATTGATCGGGACCGGCGAGATGGGAATCGGCAACACGACCGCCAGTTCGGCGATTGCTGCTATGATGACGCGCCAGCCGGTCTCTGAGGTCACAGGGCGCGGAACGGGGATCGACGACGCCAGTCATGCACGCAAGATCGACGTGATTCAGCGTGCGCTCGATCTCCACCGGCTCGACTCATCGAATGCGATGGAGGTGCTGGCCAAAGTGGGTGGACTGGAAATCGGCGGGTTGGCCGGCCTGATGCTCGGCGCAGCGGCGGCTCGCATCCCAATCGTGTTGGACGGGTTTATCGCCGGAGCAGCTGCATTGATCGCCGTTGGTCTGCAACCGCGCTGTAAAGACTATCTGATTGCGTCCCACCGGTCGGTCGAACGAGGTCATGAGACGATACTGAATCATCTTGGATTGAAGCCGCTGTTCGATCTCGATCTTCGTCTGGGGGAAGGCACCGGGGCCTGTCTTGGGATGAGTCTGGTCTTTGCCGCGATCAAGATTTTCACGGAGATGGCCACGTTCGACGAAGCCGGGGTGTCGGAGCGCACCACATGACCGTGGTGTTGCGAACGTTTCTGTTCGCTTGGCAGTTTCTCACGGCGATTCCACTCAGTCGATCGACGCACGATGCCAAACCGGAGGAGTTGGCTGCCTCCATGAGTTGGTATCCCCTCGTTGGCGTGCTACTTGGAGCGCTGTTGGTCGCGACAGATCTGTTCCTGGGGAGGGTGTTTTCTGCCGAGGTCACGAGCATGTTCTTGATGCTCGTGCTTATCGTCCTCACCCGAGGGCTCCACCAGGACGGTCTGGCCGATATGGTGGACGGTCTGGCAGGCGGGCGAACGGCTCAGGCTCGCCTGGCCATTATGAAAGATGCGCACATCGGTGCGATCGGCGCAACGGGGCTATTTGTCGCTCTTGGCATGAGATACGCCGGGCTTAATGCAATGCCAGCGGGCGAGCATATCGCGCTGCTGATCGGCATGCCGGTGGTCGGTCGGTGGGCCATGGTCGTAGGGGCTTTTCATGTGACCTCTGCGCGGTCGGAGAGAGGACTTGCCCAACCATTCCTCGCACATTTGTCGTGGCAACACCTATCGTTCGCAACTGTCACGGCAGGAGTTGCGTTGGCCCTGTTGTTGGGGCCTTGGGCGGCATTGTGCTGTCTCCTCTTCGTGACCGTCCTGGTTCGTCTTTCTACGGCCTGGTTTCAGCATATGTTAGGCGGCGTGACAGGTGATTTACTGGGGGCGACGAACGAGGTCGCAGAAATTCTCTTTATCGTGATCGTTCCCGTGGTGCTCTTCCGATGACTGGAGGCGAATTAGCGGTGGCGTGCCTCTTGGACGCGGCGGTCGGGGACCCGCGCTGGTTCCCGCACCCTGTCCGATGGATGGGATTGATCGTCGATTGGTGCGACCGGCGCGTCCATCGACTCTTCCTCTCTCCCGCCAAGCAACGCATGGCAGGGGTGCTGTTGGCTGTTGTCTTGCCTGTCGGAGCCTATGCAGCCGGCACGATGCTGGTCTGGTTCGGCAGCTCAGTCGATCCATTATGGGGAAGTGCCGCCACGGTGCTGTTGGCCTGGACCACGCTCGCGGCGCGCGATCTCATTGACCATGTTGTATCTGTACAACTGGCTCTCCAATCCGTTTCCTTAATGGAGGCCCGTGCAGCAGTCGCCAAGATCGTCGGACGCGATACGGAGGAGATGGATGAATCTGATATCGTCCGCGCGACGGTGGAAACAATTGCGGAAAGCACGGCTGACGGAATCATGGCGCCGTTGTTCTATCTGGTCCTCGGAGGAGCCCCATTGGCGCTGGCATATAAGGCGATCAGCACGTTGGATTCGATGATCGGCCATTTGGACGACCGCTACCGATGGTTTGGCTGGGCCTCGGCACGATTGGATGATGCGGTAAATTTTATTCCGGCTCGTATCACTGCGCTCCTACTCGTTCTCTCGGCAGGAATCGTTTCTCGATCGTGGCCTGCGACGCGGCAGGCCTGGAGGATCTTGCTTCGGGACGGTAGTCACCATCCGAGTCCGAACAGCGGTCGGCCGGAAGCAGCGATGGCCGGCGCGCTCGGCATCCAACTAGGCGGGATCAATCGCTATGACGGTCTTCCAATTGAACGTCCGTGCCTTGGCGATCCAAATCAGCCTTTGACGAGAGCCCACATCGGCAGGGCGCTCACCCTCATGCTCTGGACAAGTCTCACAGGAGTTCTGCTGGGCGTGGGGTGGCTTCTATGGTGAAGAGATGACGCAGCCCACTCACGGCGGGAATGTCTACAAGGCCGCTCACCAACAACGAGTTCCCGTTGAGCAGATTATTGATTTTAGCGCGAGCATCAACCCGCTGGGTCCTCCCGCAGCGACGTCCCGCGCGATCCGCTCGGCACTCAAGCAGATCGTGCACTATCCGGACCCCGATTGTCGGAAGCTTAGACAAGAATTGGCGCAACGATGCGGCATGGATCCAGACATGATTTTGGTCGGTAACGGCTCGAGTGAATTGATTCATCTCCTCCCCCGCGCGCTCCGGATCAAGTCTGCGCTCATTATCGGTCCCACGTTTGAGGAATATGCACGTGCGCTCCTGGACGCAGGCAGCGTGGTTCAATACGTTCATGCGAAGCGAGAGCAGCGTTTCCGCCCTCCGTTACAAGTTGTTCTGGAACGGCTTTCTGCCAAACGATCGAAATTCGATGCCGTGTTTCTGTGCAATCCCAATAATCCAACCGGCCAAGTGATGAATCGGCGGGCGATGTGCGAGCTTGCTGAGGCTGTCGAGCGGCAACAGGGCTGGTTAATCGTCGATGAAGCCTTTATCGATTATTGTCAAGAACAGTCTGTCGTTTCTCAGTTGAAAGAGCATCCCCATATGGTGGTGCTGCGCAGTTTGACGAAGTTCTATGCCATGCCGGGGCTTCGGATCGGCTACCTGCTTGGTGCAAGCAAGGTGGTTGGTCTGCTGAAAGAGCGCCAGCCGCCTTGGTCGGTCAACTCTTTGGCTCAAGAGGTTTCTTGCGCGGTATTACAAGATGAGAACTATGCGAAAAAAAGCCGCGCATTCATGGAGAATGAACGGTCGTGTTTCGTGCGCGGGCTTCGCTCCCTGTCTGGTTTGCAAGTCTACTCATCAGCCGCGAATTTTGTCCTGATAGGACTTCCTCCCTGGGCGAGCGCCGGCGAGGTAACTGACCGATTGACATCCAAGAGGTTGCTCGTCCGCGACTGTTCGACGTTGCCGGGCCTGACTGCACAGATGATTCGTGTTGCAATCAGGACTGCAAAAGAGAATCGACGATTACTCACAGCCCTTGGCACCTGCTTGAGGGCAAGGCAGCCATGAAGGGGTCTACCAAGCCTGAGATGCAGACTGCCTTTAGTGTCAGACGAAAGACGCTCATCGTCGACCTGGGGAGCCTCCGGCCCGTTCTCTCCTCGGCTCCAAAGGCCGGTGGGGTCACGCGGGCCAGGTATATCTTGAACCATCAAGTAGCAAATAATCCGATTGGCAGGGATGATTGCGGCATGGATGCAGGCGCGAGATGTGCCGATCCTTCGAGAACGCTGAGCAAGCTGGCCACCTCGCTTGGTATCCGAGACAAATTTGTCGGTCTCATGACGGCTGTGTCGCTTGCGGATCTAGTCGCGATGCGAGCAGCCTCTGATGAAATCTGGGTCGAAGGATTTGTGACGGTCGGGACTGCGAATGCCGTGCGGGCGGGGGAACCGGCAACACCGAGACGGCTCATTAACGGTCGGGCTCATCCTGGCACGATCAACGTGATTCTTGTGACCAATGCCCGCCTGTCGGCTTCGGCGATGGTCGGGATGGTGCAGGTTGCGACCGAAGCTAAAACTGCTGTTCTATTGCATGCCAAGGTAAAGAGTTGGACCGGTCGCTCCCGTGCGACTGGAACCGGGACAGACGCGGTCGTCGTTGTGGGTGGGAGTGGACCTCCCATGCGCTACAGTGGAACCCACACGGTCATCGGTGAACTTGTTGGGCGAGTGATTGAGGCGGCGGTCACAGAAGGGCTTGCTCGCTATAGACGCCGGCAAGCTCTTCCCCTGAGTTATGCGAAGAATCTATGACGATTTCTAGTACGCCAGTCAAAGCCCTTGCCATTCTTGGAACCGGTTCGGATGTTGGGAAGAGCCTGATCGCCGCAGGGATTTGTCGACTCTTGTCTCGCAGAGGTGTGTGGGTTGCCCCATTTAAAGCGCAAAATATGGCATTGAATTCCTTCGTGACAATCGATGGGGGAGAGATCGGCCGGGCCCAGGCACTGCAAGCTCAGGCCTGCGGGATCGA
Organism: Nitrospiraceae bacterium; assembly: GCA_035462675.1. Taxonomy (GTDB): domain Bacteria; phylum Nitrospirota; class Nitrospiria; order Nitrospirales; family Nitrospiraceae; genus Palsa-1315. The sequence goes on from DATHTZ010000570.1 coordinate 6,275, forward strand.
GCCGACCGTGGAGATGAATCCGATTTTGCTGAAGCCCGAGTCGGATTCACGATCTCAGGTGGTCGTAAAAGGAAAGGTCTACGAGGCGTTGGATGCGCTCGCATACTTTGAGCGGAAAGAGACGCTCTCCAACATTGTTCGAGACTGTTACGCAAGATTGGCCGCCGAGTATGAGTGTGTCGTGATCGAAGGGGCGGGGAGTGCTGCAGAAATCAATCTTCGCGATCGCGACATAGTGAACTGGCCTGTCGTCGAATTGGCCGATGCCTCGGTCGTCTTGGTGGCGGATATCGATCGAGGCGGGGTGTTCGCGCAGATCATCGGGACCCT
>DATHTZ010000571.1:0-2717 GCA_035462675.1 Nitrospiraceae bacterium
GTGTGCGCACCCAGATCGTCTCTAGCCCAGCCCTGAATTTCTGGAGTGAAATTCTGCCACAGTTGGGCATAGTAAGTAGAACGCGGGCGCATGGATAATCTTCGACGTTCGTACCGCCCCGCCACAGAACGTCGCACTGACGGTACACGTCATTTCACCCTCCACTTTATAGATTCGATTGATAGACCCGATCGTGGGAAAATTATTCATCGTGCATGTGTGGTTACAGGCCGGGTGGATCCAGCCGCTCACACTAAAATCTTAGAATATTTCCCAGCTACCTCTTCACTTCCATTCCCTCACCACGAACCACGTCATCACCCCTAATAATAGGAGCCCAGAGACCACCACGAAGCAAAAAATGAGGATGGTTCGCACGGGGTACAGCCTCACATGAACCCAGCCACCATTTCACATATCTCTGACTCATCATTGATGAGAAGCAGCCAATTGTTCATGGCGTTGGTCCTGACCAGGGGGCAACGCTCGGTCCATCCGGCGGATTTGATAATTCAAGCCGAATCGACGGAGCGCAAGGAGGTTCTTTCGGCTCAGCCGTTCAACTGCGAGAAACAATTGTGCCCAACAAAAATTTGGCTGGGTGACGATGAGGTCGTCCATCGTGAGCACTTCATATCGTTGAAGCATATCCAGAATGGCCTCGTCTGCATCCGTGTTTGCTGTGCCCATGATCTGTTCCTCCTTTTTCCACGGTTGTTGGTTCCATGCTAGGTGCTCTTGGTTTCAGAACGGCATTGTGCCCTCCGTCCTTGGTATCACTGTAGCTCCATCACATGATCAAACCATGAACGAATCATGAAGAATTCTTCATCAATGGCTGTGCTCCACCTGACGGTGTAGTGCATGCTCTAAAACCCGGTTAACAACCGGTTCTACCAACTGGAGGTTCGCGGCCTTAATAATGAAATCGTGGGCCCCCAGCTTCATCGCCTCGACAGCTTCTTCGACTGTTCCATATGAAGTCAGCAAGACCACCACCGGCTCTTGCATTATTTTGCAAATGGCCTCCCCGTTCTCCCAGGCATCTTCACGTCGAGTAGAATCAGATCTGGAAGGCCTGGACTTGGTGCTAGCCCTGTGACAGTCGCATCACCAATGCATTGAGAATCAATGGTTCAGCATCTTCGACATTGATGCGAGCTTGCACTGCGGCACTCCTTTCTATCTGTTTTGGTTCTCTGGCCGACAGTCGATGTGATTGTTCGAGGAGGACGGGCATCAGCACAGTAAGGATTTCATTCTCAAACGTTGCCGTTACGCATGAATGAACAAAGGCCACAGGGTCGTAACTGAGGTGCTCCAGTACGGGCCTCCAAAAAACCGATCCATGTCCTCAATGAATGGTCGTATGATGTTCGAAGCTACTGGCGGCCAGAACGTCGCGTAGCGTCGGCGCGAAAACGCAGTCCGCCATCGCAAGGCTCGATAGGAAGGGGGCAACCCAATAGAAATGTTTCAAGCTGCGATTGACGCACTAATGTAGAAGCTTAGGAGAGACAGTTAGGGAATGGACGGTTTGGTCAGATTATTATTCACCCAATTGTTGCCCGCGTTGACATCGATACCGCCAGCAGGAGTAGGCTTGTCGCCGGTGATGAGGTTGATAAATTGAAATGTGCCGAAAGGTTGGATCTGCTCGTCATTGGGCAGTAGCCTCCGGTTCCACCCTCCGCCGAGCGCGCGGTTGAGAGCAACAGAGGATTTTAGTAGGTCGGCCTTGATGACGACGAGATCGATGCGTGCCAACAGTGTGTTGAGCTGTGCATAGATGATTTCAAGGCTGGATGCCAGGCCGCCCCGGTAGAGTTGCAAGGTCATGTTCTGTGCTTTTAAATTGGCTCCGACGGCGGCTTCTTGTCGATTGACTGCGACCGTCAGGCGGTTCGTCAAGGTCAGATTGTTCTCGACCTCGCGAAAGGCGTTGAGCACCGTCGAACGGTAGAGGTCTTCCGTCTCACGATAGGCCGACCAGGATTGTTGCAATTGGGCGCGACGATACCCACCCTGGAAGACCGGCAGTTCAATGGCCGACCCGTAGGACCAGAAACTCGTGGCGGCCTTGATCAGACTGAAACCGTCATTCTCGTACCCGCCGCCGAGCCGGAACGACACATTGGGGAAAAAGGCGGCGCGGGCGATGCCGATCTCACGGTTTGCTTGCGCCATCCGGCGTTCCATCCCTGCGATGTCGGGTCGACGTTCAAGCAGGGTGGATGGGATAGTCTGCGGAATCTTGAACGTCGCCACTCGAATATCATCGACCGGTTCGATCGTAAAACTGGCCGGTGCCATGTTGACGAGGATGGCGATCGCCTGTTCCGTGACTTGGCGTTGGCCTTGAATCTGGGCTAATTTCGTCTCGGTACTGAACAATAGAGATTCGACGCGGGCGACGTCGAGTGCCGACGCGATCTTGCCGGCGAACTGCCTCTGGATGAGGTCGAGCGTATTTTTGTAGAGCTCGATCGACTGCATATAGATCGCGGTCTGAGCATCAAAGCCGCGTAGTATGAAATAATCCGAGGCTATCTCCGCCTGCAGGCTAAGGCGCGCGAGCCCATAGTCGGCCGCACGCTCCTCGGCGCGGTAGATCTCAACACGAGTCGCATTGCGGAGTGCCGACCAGAAATCCGGCTCCCAGGCTGCGATTCCTCCAAGCTCCACGGTATGTTGCGTACCGTCAATACCCTCAGGAC
>DATHTZ010000572.1:0-21280 GCA_035462675.1 Nitrospiraceae bacterium
GTGCCAGGTCGATTGTGTAGCCGCAAGGCATAGTGTGATAGTTTATGGCAGTTCACAGAATACCGCAAGGAAAGGACGAGCACAGGAATGCGAAGCTTCGTACGAGCTAAATGAAGAAGCCCTTGCCGCCAGCCGCCTAACGACTTGAAGTCAGTGGCGGCACGGCTTTTTGCGCCGTCTGCTGCATTGAAAATTTCGGCGTGACTTCTCTCGTAAATGGAGGGCAAGATAAAACTATGTCCATCCTACCTGCTGCCTGGTCCGGCTTCTGTGCCAGCGTGGTGCGTTCCCTCCTTCATTGCCTTGCGCAGACGTTGTCGATCCAGAACTCCTGACCTCCAACTCTAATCTTTTGCACCAACCCCGTCAGGATCACTATGCCCTTCTTGCCTCCGGTCACAGGCGTTGTCGAGACGGAAACATTCACGCCGCCGATAGGACTCGGCACTGATGAAAGCTCTCCGGCGAATATCGGACTGCCATTGACAGAGATATTTTCGGAGCCTCCCAGGTCGAGGAATTCGAACTTGACTTCGTTAGGTGCAAATCCAATATTGCTGAAGTCGAACTCCAGGTTGATGTTGTTCGTGCGCATGCTCTGACCACTGCCAAAGGGAACCGGAGCCACATCGATGTGCGCAACGTTGAACGTCCCGCCTCCACCAGAGAAGTCGAAATCGTAGACCGAGACCAGGATCCCGTTGGTGGTGAAAACTACATCGCCGCTGTGATGCCCAGCGGGCGCGCCATACTGAGTACCAACGGTGAGCGGTGCCTCGAAGTCCACACAGACCTCGCGGGCCCCCGCCGCCCGCCGCCGTGGCGAAACACGCTCAGTGTGCAACGTTTCGACCTGTCCCTCGCTGCCGGCCGCCGTATACACGGTGACCACATCGAGTTCGACCTCGCTCTCGATAACGACAAATCCCTTCAGGAAATCGTTCGTTCCAGCGAGCTTGTGGATGTCCGCGCAGTCGATTTCCAGCGCTTCATCCGGGCCGAGTTCAGCACCGCGGAACTTGGATACTGGGCCAGGCTTCAGCCCTGGCAACGCGACTGCAACCTTTACGGCAAGGCGTATCGTCTTGTAGGTCGGATTATGCACGTTGACCGCAGTGAAATAGACTCCGGGCGCCACAACCTCACCAGCCGATTTTCCGCAAACGAATTTCGCTGCATACTGGAAGATCACCTGGTCTGCGAATTGCGATTGGTAGTGGGCAAGGAGCCGCTCAGCAGAAAGCGCTGCAGGATACAAAGCTACCTCGTCGATTAGCCCTTTGAACGGCCGATCCCTCTGGGTCTGGTTGCCAATGCCCACGCCGCTCTCGATGAGATTGAGGGAGGTTGGCGGCTTGGGAGAGATGCTGCCTGGCGCAAGGGCCTCGCTGTCCAGAACGCCATTGAGATAGATCCGAATGACGTTGCCATTGTAGGTTGCCGCTACATGGGTCTCCACACCCTGCGCGACCAGGGCGATGCTGTCGACGTCGACGCTGGTTGTTGCCGAGCTTGTGCGGAGCTCCACACGCACATGCCCGTCGGGCAATATGCCCAGGCCGTATTGCGCCAGCTCCGGAAAGCTCGATTTTTCGAGGATGCGCTGATAATAATCGTTCGGCCCGTCCCATCTGACCTTCGCTTCCATCGTGATATGAGGAGGATTGAGGGAATTACTATTGAGAACGATAGTTCGTCCCGTCTTGCCATCAAACAACGCCGCTGTGTCCCCTCCGTGAAAGCCAGGCTGCCCGAACGTGATTCCACCACTGCAAGTTCCGTTGTTCAGGTTCCCCGATGCGTCGGCTGCGGTCACGCTTCCAAGGGCTTCTCCCAAACGCCAGTAGCCGATCGGTCCATCCGCCAAAACTTCAGTTGCAAAGTTACTGATTGCCATTGTTGTCTCCTTTGATTGATGTTTGTGGTTGCTCTTGAGTATTTCCTTATTATTTCGGCAGCCCGATACGCAACTGCCTACGGGAGCCATGTCGTTCAATAGCGGCCTATCCCAACAGTCTTCTTATTCCTTCATGCCGGATTTTCCAGGATTGTCATCCACTTTTGAACATGAGTCAATACGGCTTCCCCGTATGAGGCCGCCGGCCTGACAGCTTATCTCCCTATTGGCCCGCAGCCTATTTGTGGTTGATGAAAGCACAAAGGCCGACTCACCCTAACCGGCCCGCAGGGCTGCAGACACCACGCCCACCTCGATTTAGCACATGCGTATAGATCATTGTCGTCGTCACATCCTTATGTCCAAGCAGTTCTTGGACTGTCCGAATATCGTACCCATCCTCAAGAAGGTGGGTTGCGAAGGAATGGCGAAACGTATGGCAACTGGCTGGTTTGGCAATCCCAGTCTTGCGAGCGGATTTTTTGACAGGCAAAACTGCTGCTGACCCCATTCCTTCTGAGGCGATTAAGGCCTACGAAAAGAGTTCTCGATCACGAATTTTCCGAGCATCGGTATAGTCTTCTTCCCACCAGGGTTTTTCTCCCGCTTTTCGTGGAGGTTTCGCGAGTGCGAGTGGCTTCCCCGTCTTCTTAGCCTTCTGCTGAGTGACTCTGAAATGATAGTGGTCGAAGATGCTCAACGCCTCAATGGCATAAGAAACCGCAATTCTGCGATCACGGATGAGAACCAGGTTCTCTCCGTTCGAGGTGTCAGCCGCATCAGAAAAATTGTAGGAGCCGAGGTAGACTCGGGCAGTCGGTTTGTCAAAGTCAATAACCACAAATTTGTGATGCATGCGGACGCCGCTGCCTCCCGTTGGTTCCGATTTGAATGGTTCCGGGAGGTTCTTCGTCAGGGCCGCCGGATAGACTGGCGCAACATTGCCGTCCGGTTTCTGGAGGTCGATACCACCGATCTTCCGGTCTGAAATGCCATAGACAAAGATCTTCTTATCTTGCGTGATCTTCGCGATCTCGTCTCGAATAGGGCCATCGGTTTGATAGAGAAATGCCAGCGAATAAAACAGGTTCGAGGTGGTCTTCTTGCCGATATCGTCGGCAATCAATTGCAGCAATACGTTCGACGGCGAGTGCGGCGAAAACGCCACCTTCGCGTTGATCCCGTTTAAGCCGAGACTAGTCCATTCGGTGGAGTCCGTTTTACCAAAGTCCCCAGGAGTGCTGTTGTTCCAATAGTTTTCGAAGGCCGCAAGGAAGGGCTTGACCGCACTTATACCCTGTAGGATCACGGCGTTGTTGGATTGCACGAAGAACCCACGCCACGAGAAATTGGTGGAGCCACACACAACCGACTTCACTTTCGGACCATCGACCACGATGGTCTTGTTGTGCTGAAGCTTCCCCATGTGCTGCCGCTTCATGTTTTGTGTCCCGGCCGATGCCAATAGGCGTGTCGCTGCCTGGGCCTCACCCGAATCCGGTTCGCCGTGCTCCCCGCTGTTGTCAATGATGATCTTCAGTCGAGCGCCGAGTTTTTCGAGGCGCGACACCACGTCTGGTTCGCTGAGATCGTAGGCCACTACGCGGACTTGGGCATTTTTATCGGCGATGGCTTGGTCGAGCACTTCGAGGATGGCATGTCTTGCCTCAAACCCCATCCATGCTAGTGCTTCCTTCGCCTTGGGGTGAGTAGGTTTGAAAATCAGTCCGTCGGCGGCCTTCATCGGCAGTAATTTTGAGATCGGAGCAATCGACTCGTATCGATCCACGAATGCTTGGGACGATACAAAGCCTCGAGTGAAGGTGACGTTGAGTTGTCCCGGATAGGTTTCACGTCGAAGCTCGATGGCGGCTTCCTGGGCTTCTCCATAGCTCAACTCATCTTTGTCATTCATGAAGACGGGAGTGACTCGATAGGTGAATTCTCCGGCGAGCTCGGCATTGCGCGGGAAATGGACCCAGCGGAACTTCTGGATCGGCGACCGCATTGTCGACAGCCGGTTAGGGTCGACTTTGTCACCGATGCCGAAGAAAGACAGACGGTTCTTCAGGGCAAAGAACTTGCTGCCATCCGGTTCTTTATATTCGATCCCGAATCCGACAAAATCACTCGGTGGTTTTCCCTTCTTCCAGTTCATGGCCACGAGCGTCATGCCGTCACCGCGATGAAGTTTGAGCGTAAACAGCGCAGTTGGATTGTTGCCACTGACTTGAAATTCACCTGACATATAATTTCCCTCCAAAATATCGACCGATGAGTCCTAGTGTTATCTCAACTGCGACAGGCCATCATTTGGTGTCAAGGCGCGATGAGGCAAGGCTGATTTCATGGCTTGCTCCAATGAGCGATGAGTTCCCTTCGCGTTCTTGTGCGGACGCAATCCTTTCTCACGGTGAAGTCGATGCGGCATATTGTCGCTCCCCGCCCGTGCCTCTGGTTTCCGGCAGAGGTCACAAGACGGTCGAAGTTCGGACTCGGTATGTCCGGGAATCAAGGGCCTTGTGGACAGTGATGAGGGAGGGGCAGTCGATTGTTGTGCCGGGACCAGATAGGGGAAGGCCAGCATGACGCCGATAGCGATGAGCGTAGCGAACATGGTTTGGCTTTGTGCCATGTCTTTTGTGGAACGCACACTTCATGCCAGGGCGGTTGATTGACAATGCAAAAAGCCGCATGCTGCAATGGGGTCGTTAGGAGCGTATGGCCTATAGCGTATAGCAGGAGTTGAAACGGCCAGGAGTAGACTTCGGAGTTCGTGCAATTAGCCATACGTCATTCGCTCTTTGGCCGGTCTGCGATTTCATGGAGGCTTCTATGGATATGATGGGACGTGTGGGGCTGGTCGAGATTCCGATCTTGATCGCGCCTGATCAGAAGGTCTGGATGGATCGGATGATTAAGGAAGGCAAGATCGCCATTCCTCCAGGCGGGACGTTGGAAAAAGGCTCGCTCTATTCAATGTTTATCAGGATGCTCCTGCATAACGCCATGGAAGAGCAGAAGAGGCAGGAGGTGCTCGACGCGGAAGACGAGGACGACGAATAGGAAGCTGTTGAAAATACCCGCCCGCGTCGTTCTCGCAGCGCTCGGATTTCGACGTACCACAACGAGTACGCTTCAGGTCCTCACTTGCTGCGGCCTTGCCGAACGAGTATTTTGAACAGCTTCCAAGGATTGCTGTGCTGTATCTAAAACGATTCAGAACTGTATCCAATGAGATTCAATTGAGACGCGGTTAGAGGCTCTTCATTGCGGAATGCGCGGCTTTGATCGTGTATTCGATATCGCGGGTTGAATGAGCGGTTGAGAGGAAGGCGGCTTCGAATTGAGAGGGGGCTAAGTACACTCCCTGTTCCAGCATCGCATGAAAGAATTGTCCGTATCGCTTTGTGTCCGACAGTTTTGCGGTATTCCAATCCACCACTGGGCCTGACGTAAAAAAGGCTCCGAGTATCGAACCGACCCTGGTTTGTGTGAGCGGCACACCTGCTTTTTTCGCGGCCTCTCCAATCCCTTTGGCTAGGGCTGCCGATGTCTCTTCCAGCTTCTTATAGACCCCACGGGTTTTGAGTTGCTTGAGCGTTTCAATGCCGGCGGACACGGCTAACGGATTTCCCGACAACGTCCCCGCCTGATAGACCGGCCCCAACGGCGCGATCAGATCCATGATCTCTTTCCGTCCTCCGTAGGCGCCGACCGGCAGCCCTCCGCCGATGATTTTCCCCAGTACCGTCAGATCCGGCGTGATGCCGTAGAGTGCTTGGGCTCCCCCGTAGGTGACGCGAAAGCCGGAAATCACCTCATCGAAAATCAGGAGGATGCCGTGTTCTTCGGTGAGTCGACGGAGCGCTGCGAGGAAACCTGGCGTCGGAGGCACGACGCCCATGTTCGCGGCGATCGGTTCCAGAATAATGCAGGCCAACGTATCCCGCTGTTCTTTGGCGATCTGTTGCACCGCTTGGATGTCGTTGTACGGGGCGGTTAGGGTGTGTTTTGCAAAGTCTGCCGGGACTCCAAGCGAATCTGGAATTCCTAAGGTGGCCAACCCTGAACCGGCCTTTGCCAACAAATAATCGCTATGGCCGTGATAACAGCCTTCAAATTTGAGAATGTTGTCTCGTTTTGTAAAGCCACGCGCGACACGAATCGCGCTCATGACTGCCTCGGTACCTGAACTGACGAGTCGGACTTTTTCCATCGACGGAAAGGCATCGCGGACCATACGCGCGAGCGTGACTTCTAACTCGGTCGGTGCGCCGTAGCTGGTTCCGTTTCCGGCAGCCTTTTTGATCGTGCTGATGACAGAAGGGGCGGCATGGCCCAAAATCATCGGGCCCCATGAGAGCACATAGTCGAGATAGCTGTTCCCGTCGACGTCATAGAGACGGGCGCCTTTGGCGCGTCTGATAAATCGGGGTTGGCCGCCGACAGAGCGAAAGGCCCGCACCGGACTATTTACGCCTCCGGGAATCAATTCTTGGGCGTCGGCAAACAGTTTGGCAGATCGAGTGGTTTTCATAATGGGGGCGCACAGTAGCACGCAGTCGAGCCTTGGTCAAGAAAGAGAAGGTTCATGTGGTGTGATAAAGCGACCGGGGCCAAAAAATGTCCGAAGAGATACACCCATCAGTATTTTTTGATACAGGCTGTGTTGCTGCGAGGCAGGGGATTTTCGTAATCCTTTGTAGGCATACCGGTTTAAGTGACGAATCGATTGTGGCCTGACTCTTGCTCAAGATTATGCGGGTGATAGTCGAAATTCCAGACAGTGCTCTAGAGGCCAACGATGAAGATAGTCTGTTCGTGGTGCCGACAAGAAGGGAAAGCCGAACTCGTGGGTGAGAAGGCCCCTCTCGACGATGCACGGGAGACGCATGGGATTTGCGTCGTTCATCGCCGCAATGTTGAAGCCCGCTGGCGGACATCACTTCACACGGACTCCCGCTCTGGAGTCTCGACCAGATTGTCCTCTGCGCTCTTCCGCAAATGGAGAAGTGTGCTGAGCGTAACCAAGAAGATGCGCCCGTAGGACAGGTGCATCTTCTTGGCAACCTGTTGGAAGGTACGCCTCTATTTACCCCTGAAACATCTTAAGCAGCTGGTCGATCCCGCCGGCTTCAATCTTGCCGTTCGGTGTCACTTTATCGATCACGTCGGGCAGCAAGCTAGATAATTGAGTGCTTGCGGCATCGGGTGAGACCCCGGCTTTACCCGCCAGCTGGCTCAAAAAATCGCCTCCCAGGCCCTGCTTGATCTGATCCGGTGTGACAGGAAGATTTTTTCCTGTGCTCACCCAGGAGTTCACGATGTCGCCGAGTCCGTTCTTCTGGAACGATTGGACAATACCAGCTAATCCCCCCCGCTGCTATTCTGTCCGAGCAAGCTCATGACAGCCTGCAAGAGAGAGTTCTGTGCCGTCTGTCCGCCCATTGCTCCGCCGACTGCTTGTCCCAATTGATCCATGAGTCCCATCGTTGATTCCTTTCCTTATCGGATGTTGAAAAATGCCGCCAACGTGTTACCCGTGCTGCGGTCTTGCCGGACGGTTCGTGTGACCGTCTTACGAGCAGAGGTGTAAGGTTTCGACCAGATTCCCCACCCTAATGGAATGACACGTTCGTTCTCAACCAGCGCTAGCCACGTGAAGATCTACGTGTGGGCGACCCCTGTCGCGTATTCGTAGCCCGAGCCGGTTCCGCATTGATGGCGTTCATCCCCCAGTGGGCTCGATTGGCTCTTTCCCGCTCGGATACAGCAAACAGCGCGTGAAATGGTGTCGCGCGTCGCGTGCCCATTCCCGCCTGTCCGCTTCCCCAGGCCTCCCCCGCATCGCGCAAGATCTCAAGAAAGGTTTCATACTCTGTTTCGTCGTTAGATAACACATGGGCTGCATCGGTGATGAGCAAGATATAGCCCTTGGCCGGCAGCCATTCCAAATCAGTCAGACATTCTTCCAAGGCGTCCCAGTTGTGGCCGAAGTAGTCGGGGAATTCCAATGCCCGTGCGAATTCCGCTAGCAGAGTTGCCGGTGTCTTACAGTGACGGCCCTTGATGATCTTCAGCGCCAATCCAGTCGGTGGGCGGACCAGCGATCCGGTGGGCTGCCCGGCTGTGACCATCAGCAATGAGGTCCAGGGGGCCTTCGTTGATTGGAGATAGGCAGTCAAAATCTGTGTGGATTTCGGAGTCATGGTGTCTCATTCAATGGGATGAACGTTCGGTAATGATTGCCGGTATAGTAGGCCCTGCCCGTGTCTTGTTCGATGACGATCCGTTCTGCGTCCCGCGAGCGGCCGCGTACTTTGGGATTCACATCGTACTCGCGATAGTGGCCCGGGGGAAGGCGACGCTCGCGATTCTGAAACACCCTGCCGCCGATATATCCAGGGAGGGCTTTGCCCCCATGTTGCCGAATTGCTTCCAGCAGGTCTTTGGATTTTTGTAAGGGATCCCTCGCAGCTCGATGCAATGGTCGATCGGGAGGTGGCATGGCATCGTGAAGAGCTGGCCCTGCGGACTCAACGGATGGGACAGAGATAGGCGATACGGGCGGTTCATATGATGAGCCGGCGTTGGGAGAACCTGTAAGGTCGCCGAACAGTAGCCCAGCAAGGACGACGAGTATTCCATAGATCTTCCAAGTTCGATCCATAGTTTCGCGTTCGTATCACGATGCGAGGCAGCACAATGCAAACCCTAGCACGCACGATCTCAGAGGATCAACGGGCGTGAGAGGAGCGGGCGCTCGAGGCTGGGAGTTGTTGCTATCGCTCATCCGCCAGCGTAGCATTCAACCTATGCATCTTGCTGAGGATGTTCTTCAGTCCGGTATCTCCCGGCCACCGACGGGTAGATCGGGCAGGCACGATGGTCGCTTACGCAAGGAGCCTGTCTGGCATTGCCGTTCGTGACGAGGCGAAGGAGGTGCGGCTAGATGCGAGGCCGCAGGCCCGGAAAAACCGGAGGTGTATTCGCTGGAATACATCGAGGATTTTTTCGGGCCGAGCACGACGCAGATGGCCGTGGATCGTTCGCCGCAGTAGAACGGTCAATGTCGGACAGGCTCCTAGGACGAGCCAATGAGGTACAGATTGGAATCCGCCATAGACCGGCTTGAGTTTGTGACAGTCGAAGGGCTCCTGGCCTATGGAGAGATGCTGGCGCGTCGCACGGCCGGTGAAGGAGTTGCGTTCCCACCCATCCCCACTTCCTCAGTCGATCGACCACAGCGAACCCGTGCCGCGATGGAGAAGATTCGGGCCTTTGTGCATGGTGCGCAGGTGGGCTTTCCTGGGGCGGAGGAGTATCGGACTGCCCGTCGCGCGCTGATCGAAGAAGGTTGCCAGGGTGACGAACTGGTGTTCTTTACCGCCTGGAATGTGCTGCTCGCCGCAGGCGAGTTGGCTCCGCTCCTCCGCATGCCAATCAGGTCAGTGCAGAAGCCAACGCATCGTCGCCCTGTGGCGATCGTGCCGCGCGCGCAACTGACGCCGCAGTTGGTCGAGGATCGTATCGTGCTGGACTTGGGTGAGGATCGGTTTTGGCTCTTGCCACGCGATTTAACCGGTCGCACGCTTCTGTTCACGATGCGTCATGGCATTTCACGTATGGAGAGCGCCACCTATCGAGTGGGGCGCCGCTTTGCGAACGTGCTGGATCCTGAGCGAGGCGTCCCCAAAGCCGACGCAGTTGGTGCCGCCTTGGCCCGGATGTTGGGCGTGGTGGGGCAACAATTGGATTTCCTGCACGTTCAGAATTATCTCGATCCGCGCACCTTCGTCCATCTGGTGAGCCAGAGCCCCAATACACGGCAATTGTATGAGCGGGTGATCGCAGCGTTGATGCAGGCGCAGGCGCACGATGCTCAGGCACTCCCACCCGCCTGCGATCCCGCGTTAGACTCCCAAGATTTCGGATGGGTCACAGGTTTGGAGAAGAAGATGGAAGCCGAAGAGGCCGCAAAGACATTCGGCGTGGATGTGCAGACGGCCAAGCGCTTGATCAAACATCCCCTCTACAGCTATCCGGGAGGGCATTCTTTCTTCGATGTCTATGTGGATATCGTCGATGGTTTCCGCCGGTTGGGTCAGTCCCACCAGGGGAAGGCTGTGTGTGTATACAGCCACAGCTCCACGCTGCGGGCGCTCATGATTTATCTCGACCCTCGTCCCTTTCGTGAAGCCTTCACCGAGTTCGGCGAATATAAGGAGGGACAGGATAACGTGGTCTTGCTGGCCTACGAACAGGGACTCTTATCCGGCTATTCCACCGCGGTGGGTTTGTCAGCGCGGGAACGGGAAGTGCGGGAGACCTGGGTGAAGGTCGAGCGAGAACGCAGAGACCGGATCACGCTCAAGCCCCGGCAGATTAAGCGGATCGTGGCATTGGTCTCGGGTGGTGACTTTGCCGGCGCCGGCGCCGCGTTGAAAGAGTTGCGCGTGACAGGACACCGGTTTGGTCTGGACGTCCACTTCGTTCGTCACGGGTACTTAGGGTTAGCCAACAACTGGATCGAAGCGGTGAGCGAGGACGATACCCGCGGCATGGGCAGCCATGCGAGCAGTCCGATCGGGAGCAGCCGCTTCGAAGATTTCAAAAACGAGCAGGTCCAGCAGGTCACCATGCGGCATCTCAAGCCATACATGGAAGACGGCGCCTTGGTGGTCATTGGCGGGGAGGGGAGTCTTCGAGGCGCGCGCGCGCTGTATGAAGGATTTGGGGTCCAGGCAGTAGGGATTCCTGGCTCGATCGACAATAACATTGCAGAAACAACCTCTCTGGGTTTTCATTCGGCCGTGTCTCTGGCGAATCAATCCATCGAGTCGCTGAAAGCCACCAGTTCCGCCATGGGCAGCGTATTTTTCGTCGAGATTATGGGGGCTGGGTCTGGCCATCTCGCCCTCGCCTGTGCGTATCAGGCCAGAGCCGAGGGTCTCTTGGTCAACGAGCATCCCGATCCCGACGCGTATATCGACAACGTCATCCTGGACACGCTCAATCGCACCTTAGGCGTCCCGAACAAGAGCCATCTGTTTGTGGTGGCGGAGCAGACACCCCATCGCCATCACCCGGATGGTGGAGTGCGAGGTCTTGTCGAATATGTCGCCAGCACACTGAGCACATGGCCACAGTTTCAGGCGCACCCCGGTGAATTTCGCCTCGCTCCTGCAACCAAAGCCACGATCCTCGGGCATACGTTACGGGGGGCGCCCCCAACTCCCGAGGACAAGACCATCGGACAAGATCTGGCCTATGAAGCGATTCGCCGTCTTGTCAAGGAGCCGGAGCGGGTGGTCGGGTGCATGTTGGCCTATCGCGGGCCTGGCGCCATCGAAGCGATCCCGCTCCACGCTGTGGCGCCGAAGCAGTTCGACTGGGAGATCTTCGCTCGGATGCATGGAAGTGAACTGCTGTAGCCCGCATGACTCATGAACACGTCTGCTGCAATCGCCGATCCGCTGTTGCAACATGCCTCTCCATCATGGATGACCCAGGCTGCCTGCGTCTGAAATGGCGGTTGCGTTGTGGGCTTGGTGGTCGTTTGTTAGAATGGCATTCCTAGAAATCATCGCGAGCAGAGCGGGAAAAGCAGGACGCGCGCGGAATGCGGGATCAGTCGGAATCTCATTGCCCGCCCATCTTGTCTCTCACGCGCGGCGCACATTCCGATTGACCAATATCCAGTGACAGCATTGTTTATGCGTAAAGCCAAAATCGTGTGCACGATAGGTCCCGCCAGTGATTCGCCCATCAGGCTGGACCAGTTAATTGAAAGCGGCATGGACGCGGCGCGACTCAATTTTTCTCATGGGACCCACGAGTCGCATGCGCGTGCGATCAAGGCCATCCGCGAAGCAGCGGGTCGTCGGCACGTGGCAGTTGCGATCGTGCAGGACCTGCAAGGGCCTCGAATTCGAGTCGGTGATCTCGAAGGAGCAGGAGTCGAGGTGATGGCAGAAGAGCGGATCAGGCTAGTCGGAGGCATGCGCCGGGCTGGCGGCCAGATCGGCAGCCAGGCCATCGCCCCTTCGAAGGTCACGGAGATCCCGGTGGCCTACCCACAGCTGGCTCTCGACGTGCGGCCAGGGGCTAGAATCTTGATCGACGACGGACTGATCGAACTCCTCGCGACCGCGGTGAGTGGTGGTGCGGTCGAGTGCAGGGTCAAGATCGGGGGGTGGATCATGTCTCACAAGGGGATCAATCTGCCCGGCACTAAGGTCAGCGCTCCCACGCTCACGGAAAAAGATCGGAAGGATATTCGTTTCGGCGTCGCAGCAGGAGTGGATTATATGGCACTCTCGTTTGTGCGAGGGCCTGAAGACGTACAAGCGGCGAGGCGCCTGGTGGCGGAATGCGGTGGAGACCAGCCGATCATCGCAAAGATCGAACGAGCTGAAGCCATCGCTGCGTTGGACTCGTTGTTGGAAGAAGCCGACGGGGTCATGATCGCGCGCGGAGATCTTGGTGTGGAGATGGGGCCGGAGGCGGTCCCGCTCCTACAGAAGCGCATCATCGCCGAAGCCAACCGTCGCCGCCGCCTTGTGATCACGGCCACTCAGATGTTGGAGTCCATGACGCACCACACGCGCCCGACAAGGGCCGAAGCGTCGGATGTGGCCAACGCCGTCCTCGATGGGACTGATGCGGTCATGCTGTCCGCAGAAACGGCGATCGGACAGCACCCGGTTGAAACAGTCCGTGTCATGGACCGAATCGTTCGCGCTGCAGAAGAAGGGGCTCGATCGTGGCGTACGCGCTCGTCCGACGCGCCACAGGGGGAAGGCTCATTCCCGGAAGCCATTTGCCATTCGGCCTCTTCGGCAGCTTCAGCTATCGGGGCGAACGTCATCGTGGCATTTAGCGAAGGGGGTACGACTGCGCGCTTGCTGTCGAAGCAGCGACCCGACGCGTCAATTATTTCATTGACTCCATTTGAGGCCGTACGGCAGCGGATGGCGCTGTACTGGGGTGTGATCCCTCATACAATGCGGCAGATCGCTCAAACCGATGAGCGGATCGATGAAGCGGAACGCTGCCTGAAGACCGAGGGGCTGGCGACAACGGGACAGCGGATCGTGATTCTGTCAGGGACCAGGATCGGTCAACCTGGGGAGACCAATTTGATGAAGTTACACAAAGTCGGGTGAGCTGAAGCGGCTGAGCCGGTCCTGTCACCGCACAGCGCCCGCAAACTGAAATTCCCATTGCCGGACGCGCGCAAGGGAGCGTACTCAGTTTCCCCAGGAGGAGTACAGATTGGGAGCAAAGAGCACACGATGACACCCAACGTTATGGGGCGGCTAGCGTTTATTCTTTGTCAGTTGCTTGTCCTGATGTTGTCAGCCGGAGATGGGATCGCGCAGACTGCATCCATCAAGCATTCACCTTCCGACGTGGTGAAACGATATGTGGAGCTCGATCATAAGGGGGCGCGGCTCGATGCCATGTCGGTCGAAGCGGTTGCGTCCTATACGGGTTGGAATGAGGAGCCGGCGTGGGGGCACGTCGTTGTGACGCGAGGGTTTGTGGTGGCGGAGCAGTATCGCCAATGGGAGGTGATCAATAGGCTGGAAGTCATAATTCCGGTGACCTTTCAGGTCATCGGCTCGGTGTATCTGGAAACCGCCGGGTTTGTCCAGGAGGTTGAGACAGAAGAGGTTCGGTTTCGCGTGAAAGGTGTCAAGAATCGATGGAAGATTGTCGAGCCGATGCTCCCCCCTCATGTGGGGCAGAAGCGGATGGTGAATTTCGTGCGAGAAGCCTGGGTGAAGGAAACCGATCCGGCAAAGCGAGAACGTCTGGGGGCATTGCAGGACGAGCTGCGAAAGGCGAAATAATAATGGGAAAGACCTCGGTCGAATTGTTGATCTTCGATCTGGATGGGACGCTCATCGAGTCCAAATGGGACATCGCCGCGTCGGTGAATTTCACGTTGGCCGAGCTGGGGCTCCCGCAGCGTCCTGTTGAGGAAATCTTTGGCTTTGTAGGGGATGGAGTGAAACAGTTGTTGCGCTTGTCGGTCGGCGAAAGCAGTCGCATCACCTTCGAGGAAGCGTTGCGGGTGTTCAGACGCCAGTACTTGGCCCATTGCCTCGATCGCACGACATTCTATCCCGGCATTGGAGAGATACTCACGCATTTCTCGGACAAGCGAAAGGCAGTCGCCACCAACAAGTCAATCGAGTACACCAACGCAATTCTCCAAGGCCTCGGGGGGAATCATTTTCAGTACGTCGTCGGAGGCGACCACGGGTTCGGGTTAAAACCGGAACCGGGTATGCTGCTGCATGTGATGGAACAGCTGAACGTATTGAAAGAACAGACCGTACTCGTCGGCGACAGCACCAACGACATCAACGGCGGGCATAATGCCGGGATCCGTGTTTGCGCAGTCGGGTATGGCATGGGGAATCGAGCCAAAATGGAAGCCTGTCGCCCGGACTGGTTTATCGAACGGCCTGAACAACTCATGGAGCTATTCATATGATGACCGAATCGTTCCTCGTATCTCGTGAAGCGTATCTCGCAAAAAGAAGTAGTCGACGAAACACCGATGTGAAAAGGTCCGGCTGGCGCCTCAGTGTTCAGTCCTTCGCTCTTCTCTCGCTTCACGCCTCACGCGTCACGCTTCCGATCGTCGTCTTGGCCCTCAGCCTGAACCTGAACCTATTGCATGCGGCTTCATTCGGGCTGGCGGAGCGTGTGGTGGAACAGAAACTGGCAAACGGGCTGACGGTGCTCATGGTCGAACGGCATCAGACGCCGGTGGTCTCCCTCAACATGACCTTCGGGGTCGGAGGAGTCAACGAACAGGTAGGGCGAACCGGCCTGGCGCATCTCTACGAACATATGGCATTCAAGGGCACGAGGACAGTCGGGACGAAGGATTACCAGAAAGAACGCCCCATTCTCGAAGAGTGGTTTCGAGTGGGGACTGAGCTGGAGCAGCGGCAACGAGAACTCGCACGGAAGAGTCAGGAGAAACCAGCCAGTTCCGAGGATCAAGCAGCCATCGAGGGGCTGCAGAAACGATTTGCCGAACTACAAGATCAAGCAGGACAGTTCGTTGCAGGCAATGAGATGGCCTTGCTCTACCAACGCCACGGGGGAGTCGGGCTCAATGCGGCAACCGGCAAGGACCTGACTCGTTATATGATCAACCTCCCGGCGAACCGTTTGCCTTTGTGGGCTGCGCTCGAAGCCGATCGTATGGCACATCCGGTCCTCCGTGAATTCTACAAGGAACGTGGAGTGGTTATGGAGGAGCGGCGGTTGCGGAATGACGACAGCCCCAGTGGGCTGTTATACGAAACCTTCACGTCGGCGGCCTTCCGTGCGCATCCGTATGGCATTCCGACGATCGGCTGGGAGTCGGATATTCTGTCGCTCACGCCGGCCGACACCGAAGCCTTCTTCAAGGCCTATTACGGTCCCGGCAATGCGACGATCGCCATTGTGGGCGATATTAATCCGAAGGACGTCATGATGCTGATCGAGCGCACGTTCGGCGCGATACCGGCCTCGCCGTCGCAGCCCCCCATCGTCACGGTTGAGCCGCCTCAACGAGGGGAGCGACGCGTGGAGGTGGAGTTCGATGCCGAACCGTCGCTGGTCATTGGGTTTCACAAGCCGGCGTTGGGACATTCCGATGATTATGTCTTCGACGTGATCGATGCGGTGCTGAGCGACGGACTCACCTCTCGGCTCTATGCGAGTCTGGTCCGTGAGAAACGTCTCGCCGCCTCGGTCGGCTCCGATTCGAATTATCCGGGGGTCCGCTCCCCAAATCTGTTCATCCTCAATGCGACTCCACTTGCGCCCCATACAACGGCAGAAGTCGAAACGGCCATCTATGCCGAGATCGAACGGCTCAAAAGGGAGCCGGTTTCTGCCAAGGAGCTTGAGAAAGTGCTGAATAACCTCGATGCCGATTTGGTCCGTGCGCTTCGATCCAACGGAGGTCTCGCTTCTCAATTGGCGCTCTTTCAGACAGTGGCGGGGGACTGGCGCTACGCGCTAAAGTCCCGGGACAAGATTGCAGCCGTCACGCCTGCCGATATCCAGCGCGTGGCCACTGAGTATTTCACGAAATCGAACCGAACCGTGGCGACGTTGGTGAAGAAGGCCGGAGAAAAAAATGTCGCGACGGCGCCGCAGCACGAGGTGACACGATGAGAGCTGTGAAATGTGAAACGCAAAACGTGAAGCGAGGGTTTATCGCACTGGGCATGTTGGCCGTGACGCTTGTTCCACTGATGTCCGGCTGTGCCGGAAGTTCGACGTTGGGCGATCCAAGGCAGATGACGTTTAAGCCGGTAGAGTTCACCCCTCCCGAACCGGATCGTGTGGTGTTCGAGAACGGGATGGTCGTCTATCTCCTGGAGGACCATGAGTTGCCCTTGGTAAGCGTGACTGCGACCATGCGAACGGGCAGCTGGCTCGATCCGGCCGATAAAATCGGACTGGCTTCGCTGACCGGTTCCGTCATGTGGACCGGTGGGGGCGGCGGTCTGTCGGCCGAGAAAGTGAACGAGGAGCTCGAACAGTTCGCCGGGGGTCTCGCCATCTCGATCGGACGGCAGTCCGGTTCTGCGTCGCTCGATGTGCTCAGCAAGGACTTGAAGCGGGGGCTCCAGATTTTCGCCGGACTCATTCGGACACCCGCCTTTGAGCCGGCGCGGGTTGAACTGGCCAAGCTGCAGGCCATCGAAGGGATTCGCCGCAGGCAAGATAACCCCGGTGCGATCGTCGGACGCGAGTTCGTCAAGCTCCTGTACGGCGTTGATCACCCAACGGCGCGTGAAAGCAGCATCAGGTCTATCACCCGCATCACCAGAGATGACTTGGTCGCTTTTCACCAGAAGACCATTTATCCGAACGGCATCATGCTGGGAGTGACAGGCGACTTCGATAAGTCCGCAATGCTGGCCCTCCTGCGCGATGTATTCGGCGATTGGAAAAAAGGTGAGGTGCCGATGCTGACGATTGCCGACGTACCCCAGAGCCAGACGGCGAAGCCCGTTGTACGGTTCGTGAACAAGGAGACCTCGCAGACGCATCTCCGCCTCGGTCATCTGTCGATCAAAGAGCAGGATCCTGACTATGTGGCATTGGCGATCGCGAACGACATTCTGGGTGGCAGTTCTTTTCGCAGCCGTCTCTTCAACGACGTGCGCACCAAGCGGGGCTTGGCCTACTCGGTCGGCAGCCGCTTGAACGCCGGGACACACGATCAAGGGGTCTGGTTGATGCGCGCAGAGACGAAGCTGCCGTCGACGCAAGAGGTCATCGCTCGGTTTGAGGCGAACATGGAACGGATGCGGACCGAGTTGGTGACGGACAGCGAGCTGGCAGAAGCGAAAGAGGCGTATGTGAACTCGTTTGTGTTCTCCTTTGCCAGTCCATCCGCGATTGTGGGGCGGTTGATTGAACTAGAATACGACGGGCTTCCCAAGGATTTTCTCCAGCAAGTGCGTGCCCGCGTCGTCGCGTTGACGAAAGAGGAGATCCTGGCGGCGGCAAAGAAACACTTCAATCCAGAGCGGTTGACTATTATTGCCGTCGGCCCTGGTGAGGCTCTGCCGAAGTTGCTGTCGGGCTTCGGGGAGGTGAACGAAATTAAGTTGGCTCCGGAGAGCTGAGAGGAGAGGAGAGCGGGTCCTGTCGCCGACCAGCCCGACCGGTCCGGCCGCCTCACCGGCGCACACAAACGTGGCGCTCTTTATTCATCGCGCCGTGCGCCCTCTTACCCCGCCCGGTGTAGGGGCCCTGTGCGGGCGGTCGGGCTCCCAGGTCGGCGCCACCCGCTCCAGAGAGTGAAAGCTTCAGGAGTTTTGGTGAGGAGGGAGGGGAGAGGATGGTCTGTCGAGCTTGGTATTAAACGCAGCCCACACGTCAGAAGGTGCTTGCTGGAAGTCATATGAAAGGAGGCCGCAATGGTGACCTATCTGATGCTCCTCAATTGGACGGATCAGGGGATTAAGAATGTGAAGGATTCGCCGAAGCGGTTGGATGGGGTGAAGAAGCTCGCGAAGGACTTGGGTGGTGAGGTCAAATCCTTCTACATGACGTTGGGGGAGTATGATCTGGTGCTCATCGTTGATATGCCGAACAACGACAAACTGGCGAGCTTCGGCCTGAAGTTGGGATCGCTCGGCAATGTGCGGTCCACGACTCTCAGAGCCTACTCCGAGGATGACTATCGTCGCATCATTGGCGGCCTAAGCTAAGATGGATGGGTGCGCGGTGCAATCATATCCTGAAGGGTTTCGATGCCCTTAGAAGACGATTTCTGCGACATCATCAAGAAGGCCCGCGTGGGACAGGCATGGTCCGTGGAGGATGTGTCGCGTGTCACCGGCCTTCCGGGGGCCGATATCACCGCACTTGAACGGGGCGATCAGCCGCGCGATCGGGAGGAAATGCGCGCCCTCGCCACCACGCTAGGGCTCCGTCTCGGTCCGTTGGAACAGATCGTCCGAGAGAAATGGGTTCCGCAACCGATTCCGTCAATCCCGGGGATCGAAACTATACAGGGCGACATCAATGGCTATGCGGTCAACGGCTATATCGTGCACGATTCCGGCGAGGCGCTCCTCGTCGATACGGCATACAACGCCCCAGCTATGATCGCCTGGCTTGAATCCCATCGACTCCGGCTGACCGGCATTTGTCTGACACATGGGCATGCGGATCACGCCGAGGGGATTCAAGAACTCTTGGCACGATGGCAAGTTCCGGTTTATCTGGGGGCTGACGATGTCAGCCTCCTGCACTGGAAGCCCTCGGAGGATCGTCTTATTGCTCCGAACGACGGTCGTACCATCTCGGTCGGGCGCTTGCGTGTACAGTGCCTGGCGACGCCGGGCCATACTCCTGGCGGGATCTGTTATCGTGTGGATGCTGAGTCACAGCGCGTCTGTTTCGTCGGCGATACGTTGTTTGCGGGATCCATTGGCCGCTCGAATCCCAGCACCCTGTATCAGACCCATCTTCGTTCGGTTCGGACTCATGTGCTTGGGTTGCCGCCTGAATATCGTTTGTTGCCTGGTCACGGGCCAGCCACGACGGTTTGTGAAGAACGAGGCCATAATCCCTTCGCCACAGATCATTGAAGCAGGATGCTGAAAAAGTCCACCAGCGTCGTTCTCGCATCGTTCAGATCCTCAACGTACCCCAGAGGGTACGCCTCCGGTCTTCACTCGCTGCGGCCTTGCCGGACGGTCTTTTTGAGCATCCTGCGCGCAGTTTTCCTGTTGCCCTAGACGTGCGGGCCAGTGAATTCCTGCTGTGCCCCGATAGCTTTGTGGCAATCTGTTAGAAGATGATTCTATGAGCATCGATCAGCGGAGCGATGACCAACCGATCCGCAGCGGAGAGCTTCCTGTTGTGGTGGGGCCGTCTGAGGATCTCAGCCATCTCTCCCCGGGCGGCGAATTCGAGGAGAGCCCCTTCTCGAAATGGATCCTGCCCGTCAGCCTCTTTGCGGCGACAATCTTTACCACACTGTGGGCCGGAGCCTATCAGGCGTACAACGGACCGATCCGTGGACCGGTCAATCTCCTGCTTGAACAGCCTGAGACGCTCTGGCACGGAATCCCCTTCGCCGCTACGCTCCTGGTGATTCTTGTGACCCATGAATGCGGGCACTATGTGCTCTCCCGTATCCACCGTGTGCCGGCGTCGTTGCCGTTGTTCATCCCGGGCCCTCCGTATTTCATCGGCACGTTTGGGGCGATTATCCGCCTGCGCGGGCCGATCGTGAATCGGCGTGCGCTGTTCGACATCGGCGTGGCTGGTCCGCTTGCCGGATTCATCGCGGCAGTGGTCGCGCTGGTTATTGGCCTGAATCTGTCGACGGTCGTGGATCGGGCGGCGACCCATGGCTTGCAGTTGGGCGAACCGTTACTCTTGCAGTTCATCGCTTGGCTGGTCGTCGGATCTATCCCTCCTCAGGCTGACATTGTTTTGCATCCCATCGGGTTTGCTGCCTGGTTCGGTCTATTTGTGACGTCGTTGAATCTGATTCCCATCGGCCAACTCGACGGCGGACATGTGGCATACGCCTTGTGGGGCAAGCGCCAACGCACGTTGGCGTTTATCATGGTCCCGATCCTCATTGTGCTGGGATACGTGGGCTGGCCCGGCTGGTGGCTCTGGGCATTTATGGCAGGGCTCTGGGGTTTCGGACATCCCCCGGTGCACGATATTCATGTCCCGTTGGGTCGAGAGCGGGTCATTGTCGGATGGATTGCATTGGCCGTGTTTGTGTTGACCTTTGCGCCCATTCCTTTCGCCTTCCACTAGCGGGATACTGAAACAGTCACTGTTCTCACCCGCCCAGCTCTGGCGATTACTTCACCCGCCCGCCCTGAGGCTGCCAAGACAGCCTCTTTGCCCAGGGCCGCGCCTTTTCCCATGCTTCGTTCTCGCATCGTTCAGATCCTCAACGTAGCCCACTCGGAGAACAAGCTGTCTTGGCAGCTTGGTGTGGGCGGGTGAGAAAGGTACGCTCCGGTGCTTTCATCGGCTGAGGCCTCGCTGATAACTTTTTTGAGCATCCCGCAAACGAAATCGCATTATTTCTAGTGCCTCTACGGTGGGGGCGAGCGTTCATTTTCACTCCGCTCGAAACCAACTATACAGGAGAATCGTTTCTCCATCTGATCAATCTGCCGTTCCACGAAGCCGGCCATCTTCTCTTTATTCCGTTGGGGCGCTTTATGACGATTCTGGGCGGAAGTCTCGGCCAGATCCTGATGCCGCTCGTCTGCCTGGCTACCTTCCTCATCAAGACGCGCGATCCCTTCGGCGCCTCAGTGGCCCTCTGGTGGACGGCGGAAAGCTTCATGGATATTGCCCCCTATATCAACGATGCGCGTGCGATGGATCTCATGCTGCTTGGCGGGGTCACCGGGAAGGAAACAGACGGGCATGACTGGAATAATATCCTGACGATGTTGGGCTGGTTGGAGTACGACCACCGCTTGGCTCATTTCGTCTACAACTTCGGCATTCTCCTGATGCTGGGCTCGTTCGCTTGGGGCGGGCTGCTGCTCCTGAAGCACTACCGCCGACTCTAGCAGGATGCTGAAAAAGGGGGGAGGGTAGCTGGGACGATCCCCTTGCTCGCGCAACGCGCGGCCTCAGAAGGCCCTCGGTGGACGCGCGCAGTTGGGATCATTCACCCGCCCCTTAATAAAGTGACAGCTCGCTGCGGCCTTGCTTGGGAGAAGGCGCGTCTCGGCGCGCCGGGGTTGGGCGGGTGAGAAATCCGGACTTTTTGAGTATCCTGCTATCAGGGTCGGATTGGCGTAGAGGTCGATTCATCATCATACAGGGGGAGTCCACTATGACGAA